>JASHRA010000151.1 GCA_030038765.1 Candidatus Dormiibacterota bacterium
CGGTCCGCTCGATCTCCTCCTTGGTGGCCCGGATGTGGCCGATCAGCTCCTTCTCGTGCTCCCAGCGCTGGCGCAGGCCGACGGCGCTCTCGCGCAGCTCGGCCAGCTCCCGCTCCAGGGCCTGGAGGCGCTCCTGCGAGGCCCGGTCGGTCTCCCGCCGCAGCGCCTCGCGCTCGATCTCCAGCTGGCGCACCTGACGCTCGATGTCGTCCAGCTCCACCGGCATCGAGTCGATCTCCATGCGCAGCCGCGAGGCGGCCTCGTCGACGAGGTCGATCGCCTTGTCGGGGAGGAAGCGGCCGGAGATGTAGCGGTTGGAGAGGACCGCCGCCGCCACCAGGGCCGAGTCCTTGATGCGGACGCCGTGGTGGACCTCGTAGCGCTCCTTGAGCCCGCGCAGGATGCTGATGGTGTCCTCGACCGAGGGCTCACCCACCTGGACCGGCTGGAAGCGACGCTCCAGGGCGGGGTCCTTCTCCAGGTGGCGCCGGTACTCCTCGAAGGTGGTGGCCCCGATGGCGCGCAGCTCGCCCCGGGCCAGGGCCGGCTTGAGCAGGTTGCCCGCGTCCATCGACCCCTCGGCCGCGCCGGCCCCGATCAGGGTGTGGAGCTCGTCGATGAAGAGGATGATCCGGCCCTCCGACCCGGTCACCTCCTTGAGCAGCGCCTTGAAGCGGTCCTCGAACTCGCCCCGGTACTTGGCTCCGGCCACCAGCGAGCCCAGGTCGAGGGCCACCACGCGCTTGTCCTTGAGCGTCTCCGGGACGTCTCCGCTGGCGATGCGCTGGGCCAGGCCCTCGACGATGGCGGTCTTGCCGACGCCCGGCTCCCCGATCAGGACCGGGTTGTTCTTGGTCCGGCGGGAGAGCACCTGCATGGTCCGGCGGATCTCGTCGTCCCGGCCGATGACGGGGTCCAGCTTGCCCTCGCGGGCCTGCTGGGTCAGGTCGCGGGCGTAGCGCTCCAGGACCTGGAACTTGCTCTCCGGGTTGGGGTCGGTCACCTTCTGTCCCTGGCGCAGCGCCAGGAGCGCCTGGCGCAGGCGCTCCACGGTGGCGCCGAACTGGCGCAGCAGGCCCACCGCGGGACCGCTCGGCTGGCCGGCGAGACCGAGCAGCAGGTGCTCGGTGCTGCAGTACTGGTCCCCCATCTGCTCCATCTCGGACCAGGCCCGGCGCAGCGCCTGGTCCAGCTCCCGCGAGGGAGCGGGGCGCTCCCCTCCCTGCTGCTTGGGCCGGGACTCCAGCTCGCCCCGGAGGCGCGAGCGCAGCAGCTGGGGGTCGACCTCCACCTGGCGCAGGAGCGGGTTCACCACGCCGTCCGCCTGCTCCAGGAGGGCCAGCAGCAGGTGCTCCGGCTCCAGCTGCGGCTGCTGCATCTCCTGGGCCAGCTCCGCGGCCTGCTCGAGAGCCTCCTGGCTCCTCTGCGTGAAACGCTCAGCCTGCATCCGCGGCGACCTCCCACAACCTGCTCACGAAGAGGGGTATACCCGCCGCCCCGCTCCCGGAAACTCCCCCTATTCCCGATCCCGGCCCCGCCTCAGGGGGCCTCGAGGAAGGGCCGGGCCAGCTCTGGGTAAGCCACCGGGCGGAGGCGGCCCGCACCCGGAGCCGGCTCCAGCGCAGAGGCGGCGGTCGCGCGGTCGGCCGCTCCGGGCAGGCGTCGCTCAGGCCCACCAGCGACGGTCGAGGGCCAGGGCCCGGAGTGGCTCGGGAGCCGGGCCAGCAGGGTGGCGCCGGCTCAGACCTCCTTGAACTCGGCGTCCACGACGTCGCCGTCCGAGCCCTCGGCTCCGCCCGACCCGGTGGCGGGGGGGATGTCGTCGGAGGAGCCGTCTCCCCCACCCTCGGCCGGGCCGGAGGCGCTCTGGTAGACCGCCTGGCCCACCTTCTGCAGCGCCTCGGAGAGCTCGGCCTGGCGCGTCTCCATCTCGGACGAGTTCTGGGCCGCCACCGCTTGCTTCAGGGCCTCGATCTTCTGGTTGATCTCGGTGCGCAGCTCCTCGGGGACCTTGTCACCGTGATCGCGCAGGGTCTTCTCGGCGGTGTAGACGAGGCTGTCGGCCTGGTTGCGGCGGGAGATGTCCTCGGCCCGCTGGCGGTCCTCCTCGGCGTGGGACTCGGCCTCCTTGACCATGCGCTCCACCTCCTCCTTCTGGAGCGTCGTGGAGCCGGTGATGGTCACCTTCTGCTCGCGGTGGGTGCCGAGGTCCTTGGCGGTGACGTTGAGGATGCCGTTGGCGTCGATGTCGAAGGTCACCTCGACCTGGGGCACGCCCCGGGGGGCGGGGGGGATGCCGTCCAGCATGAAGCGGCCCAGGGTGCGGTTGTCCCGTGCCATGGGCCGCTCCCCCTGCAGGACCACGATCTCGACCGAGGACTGGTTGTCGGCGGCAGTGGAGAAGACCTGGGTCTTGCTGGTGGGAATGGTCGTGTTGCGCTCGATGAGCCGGGTGTTGACCTCGCCCTCGGTCATGATCCCCAGCGAGAGCGGGGTCACGTCCAGCAACAGGACGTCCTTGACCTCGCCCTTCAGGACGCCGGCCTGGATGGCAGCGCCGACCGCCACCACCTCGTCCGGGTTGACGCCCCGGTGGGGGTCCTTGCCGCTCAGCTTCTGGACCAGCTCCTGGATCACCGGCATCCGCGTCGAGCCGCCCACCAGGATGACCTCGTCGAGCTCGGAGATCTGCATCCCGGCGTCCTTGAGGGCGTTCTCGAAGGGGGCCCGGCAGCGGTCCGTGAGGTCGGCCGTCAGCTGCTCGAACTTGGCCCGCGAGAGGCGCGTGTCGAGGTGCTTGGGGCCGTTCTGGTCGGCCGTGATGAAGGGCAGGTTGATCTGGGTCTCCTGGAGCTGGGAGAGCTCGATCTTGGCCTTCTCGGCGGCCTCGGTGAGGCGCTGGAGCGCCTGGCGGTCGGCCTTGAGGTCGATGCCCTGCTCCTTCTTGAACTCCTCCGCCAGCCAGTCCACCACCCGGCGGTCGTAGTCGTCGCCGCCCAGGTGGGTGTCGCCGTTGGTCGACTTGACCTCGAAGACGCCCTCGCCCACCTCCAGGATGGAGACGTCGAAGGTTCCGCCGCCGAGGTCGAAGACGAGGATCTTCTCCGACTCCTTGCGCTCCAGGCCGTAGGCCAGCGAGGCCGCGGTGGGCTCGTTGATGATGCGCAGGACGTTGAGGCCGGCGATCTGGCCCGCGTTCTTGGTCGCCTGCCGCTGGGCGTCGTTGAAGTAGGCCGGCACGGTGATGACCGCATCCGTCACCTTCTCGCCCAAGTAGGTCTCGGCATCGGCCTTGAGCTTCTGCAGGATCATGGCCGAGATCTGCTCCGGGGTGTGGGTGCTGCCGCCCGCCTCCACCTCGGCGCGGCCGTCCTTGCCGGCCACGACCTTGTAGGGGACGATCTTGCGCTCCGACTCGACCTCGTTGTAGAGGCGGCCCATGAAGCGCTTGATCGAGTAGATGGTGTTCTCGGGATTGACCGCGGCCTGGCGCCGGGCCAGCTGGCCCACCAGCCGCTCCCCGTTCTTGGTGAAGGCCACCACCGACGGCGTCGTCCGCCCCCCCTCGGCGTTGGGGATGACGACGGGCTCACCGCCCTCCATGACGGCGACCACCGAGTTGGTCGTTCCGAGGTCAATTCCGACGGTCTTGGCCATGAAGCTCTGCGCACCTCCGTTGCGGCTGGGTCGACCGGCGGGCCTCCGCGGTCGCTATGGCTACCCTACCGCAGCCGCCCCCGGGCCAAACCCGACCCCATCTCGGGCCTGGCGAGGTCGGACCCGGGGGACCATGATGGCCCGGTGACGAGGCCGGATCGACCCCCGGGCGGGCGGCGGCGGCGGCTCTGGGCGGCCCTCGTAAGCTTCGGCCTGGCCCTCGCCGCCGCCCTCACCCTGGTCGCCACCCGGGTCCCGGCCGTGCCCAACGGGCTGGGCCTGCTGCCCTCCACGGTGAGCCAGCTCCAGGCCAGCGGCGTGACCCTGGAGACGCCCCAGGGGGTCTCCAACATCAGCGTCCGGCAGGCGGTCGAGCTGGCCGCGGGGAGCCAGGCCGGCACCGAGGTGGACTCGGCCGTCCTGGCCACCGTCATCGGCCCCCGCCGCTACGGCCTGGAGGCCCCGGGCCGGCTCTGCTGGGTGATCTTCCTCCACCCCGGCGCCGCCGCCCAGGAGCAGCTGGACGCGCCCGGCACCATCGAGCTGGACGCGGTCGTGGTCGACGCCCGCACCGGCTCCGTGATCCAGGGCTTCGTCACCTTCCAGTCGGGGACGCCGGGGACCAGGGTCGGCAGCGAGTAGGCGGCCCGCCCCGGCGGCCGGGGGCGGGTGGGACACAATCCCCGGGTGCTGCAGCGACTGCTGACCCCCCGCGCCCGGCAGCGCGCTGGGGGTCCCCGGGCCCCCCTCTGCCTGCTGGGCACGGCGCTGGCCCTCTTGGCCGTCGTCTGCCTGCCCGCGCCGCCGCTGCGGGTCAGCTTCCAGCCCGATCGCCCGCCCGCCGGCGCGCTGCCCTGGCTCTCGGTGAGCGGGGGCCGGATCGTCGACGGACTGGGCCGCACCGTCCTGCTCCGCGGATTCAACGACGACGCCCTGCTCCAGGTCGGCGGCCAGGCCGCGGCTCCGCCCCTCAGCGCCGGGGACGCCTCGCTGATGCGCCGGGAGGGGTTCGACGTGGTCCGGCTGCCCATCTCCTGGTCCCTGCTGGAGCCCCGCCCCGGCGACTTCAGCCAGGCCTACCTGCGACGCATCCGGGCCGCCGTCGACCTCTGCGCCCGGGACCACCTCTACGTGGTCCTGGACATGCACACGGAGGACTTCGGGGTCGCCTTCGGCGGCAGCGGCGCCCCGGCCTGGCTCTCGGTCCCGGGAGTCCCCGACCTCCACCTCCCCTTCCTCCCCGCCGCCTGGCAGCGCCACCTCTCCCCCGCCGTCAACGCCGCCCTCGCCTACTTCTGGCTCGAGCCCAGCTGGCAGGCGCTCTACTGGGACGCCTGGGAGCGGGTGGCGGCCCAGTTCCGCCGCGACTCCGCCGTGGCCGGCTACGACCTCTACAACGAACCCCACCCCCTGCCCGTCCCCCCCGCCATCTTCGAGACCCAGATCCTCTGGCCCTTCTACAGCCAGGGCATCGAGCGCATCTCGCGCGTCGACCCCAACCACCTCTTCATCGTCGAGGGCGACCTCTTCGGCGGCCTGCCGACCGCGGTCCGCCCCCTCTCTGCTCCCGACCTCGTCTACTCCACCCACCTCTACGCCGGCTCCCTGCTCCCACCCACCTACGACGGCAGCTCCGCCCCCCTGGAGGCGGAGCTGGAGCGCGGCATCAGCGAGGCGGCCCAGCTCCCCGCCGCCTACTGGGCCGGCGAGCTGGGCATCTCCCACCAGCAGGGGGACGCGGTCTCCTGGGCCCGGGCCGAGATCGCGCTCTCCAACCGCCACCTGACCGGCTGGGCCTGGTGGGAGTGGGACGACCCGGACGACTGGGGCGTGCGCCAGGGCAAGGGCCCCCCCGACCAGGCCTGGCTGCGGGTCCTGGCCCAGCCCTTCGTGGCGGCGGCGCCGGGCCGGCTCTCGGAGCTCAGCTACTCGGTCCGGACCAGGACCCTGGAGGCGGAGGTGCGCGGGGCCAGGGGAGGTGCGCCGCTGGTGGTCTCCTGGCCGGCCTACCTCGGCACCCCCCAGGTGCTCAGCGCCTGCGCCCGGCCGGAGCTGCCCTACCGCCCCGCCACCGGCCAGCTCAGCCTGCGCCTCACCGGGGCCGACTGCCGGCTCGAGATCCGGGCCTAGGGCCGCTCCCAGGCCCCGCTCTCGAGGCTGCGGCGAGCGGCATCCAGCACCCCCAGGGTCAGGGCCGCGTCCTCCCACGAGGTGGCCGGGGAACGCCCGGCCAGGACCGAGCGGCTGAAGTCGACCACCATCTCCCGGTAGGGGTCGGCCTCGGCCCCGGGGAGCAGCTCCGGGGCCGAGCCCGGCTCCCCCAGGAGCTCCAGGGGGAGCGCCTCCCCGTGCCAGGCGGTGAAGGGCTTGGGCACCCGCAGGGCCCCCTCGCTCCCGATCAGCAGCAGCTCCTGGTGCTCGGCGCTGCGGAAGCCGAAGGCGAGCTCGGCGTCGACCACGTCGGACCCGGAGGGGAACTCCAGCAGGAGACAGCCCTCGGCGTCCACCCCCTCCCGGGTGCTGGCCCGGGCCAGCACCCGGGAGG
>JASHRA010000152.1 GCA_030038765.1 Candidatus Dormiibacterota bacterium
CCTCCCGGGTGCTGGCCCGGGCCAGCACCCGGGAGGGCTCGCCCAGCAGCCAGCGGCTGGCGCTGACGAGGTAGGAGCCGACGTCTAGCAGGGCGCCCCCGCCCAGCTCCGGCTGCCAGCGGATGTCCGGCTCCGCGAGGGGGAAGGTGAAGCTCGCCTGGAGGTGGCGGGGCCGGCCCAGCCGGCCCTCCCCGACCAGGGCCCGGACCTGGGCCCAGCGGGGGTGGTGCCGGTACATGAGGGCCTCCCCCAACCCCCGCCCCAGCCGCCTCGACGCCGCTCCCATCGCCAGCGCCTGGGCCCGGCTCAACCCGAGCGGCTTCTCGCAGAGCACGTGCTTGCCCGCCTCCAGGGCACGCTCCGTCCACTCCCGGTGGAGCGCGTTGGGGAGCGCGATGTAGACGGCGTCGAGCTCGCACCCAAGCAGCGCCTGGTACCCCTCCAGGGCCTGGGCCACGCCCTGGCGGCGGGCCATGGCCCGCGCCCGGGCCAGGTCCCGGCTGGCCAGCGCCACCACCTCCCCGCCGGCGTCACGGAGGGCCGGCAGCAGGGCCCGGTCGGCGATCCAGGCGGCTCCCAGCACCCCCCAGCGGAGGGAGCTCCGGCTCACACCAGGAGGCTGATCGGCTCGCCCGTCTCGGCGGCCCGGGTGGCCGCCTCCATGACGGCGATGTTGCGCCGCGCCGACTCCGCCGTCACCGCCAGCGGCTCCCCCGCCAGCAGGTGCCCGGCCAGGTTGCGGTAGTAGGGCTGGGGCCGTGGCGAGGGCAGGGAGAGGCGCTGGTCGTGGGCCTCCCCCTCCCCGTCGGGGCTGAGCACGTGGAGCTCGCAGGGGAGGTCGGTCACGGCCAGGCGCTCCTCCGAGACCAGCCCCGAGGGCCCGCGGCTCGTGATCGAGCCCTGGCGCCAGCGACCCAGGACCGCGCCCTCGGTGCCGAGCACGTACCACTTGGGCTTGCGGGCGGCAGCGATGTCCGAGTGGATGAACTCGGCCTCGGTGCCGTCCTCGAAGGTGAGGCGGACCTCGAAGTGGTCGTCGTTGGTGACGTCGTGCCAGACCAGCTTCTGGTGGCTGGCGGCCACCCGGACCACCCGCTCCGGCACCAGCTGGAGGATCCAGTCCAGGTAGTGCGAGCCCCAGTCGTAGATCACCCCGCCGCTGACCGGCGCGTGGGAGTGCCAGAGGTGGCAGGGATGGCCGTAGCCGCCGACGAACGCCTCCAGGTGGAAGACGCGACCCAGGCGGCCGCTCTCCACCACCTGGCGCAGGGCCAGGAAGTCCGGGTCCCAGCGCCGGTTCTGGAAGACGGTGATGGTGCGCCCTAGCTGGGCCGCCTGGTGGGTCAGCTGGTCGGCCTCGGCGGTGCTGAGGCAGAAGGGCTTCTCCAGGACCACGTGGCGCCCGGCCGCCAGGGCCCGGGCGGCCAGCTCGGCGTGGGTGCTGGGCGGGGTCGAGATCAGCACCAGCTCCACCCCCTCCAGCGCCAGGAGGCCCTCCAGGTCGGAGACGAGGCGCGGCTCCGAGCCCAGCCGGCGGGCCTCGGCCAGCCGCTCCGGGCTGCGGTCCGCCACCGCCACCAACTCCAGCCCGGGGACCGCCTCCAGGGCGGCGGCGTGGTCCTCGCCGATGGCCCCGTAGCCGAGCATGCCGACGCCCACCGCGGCCCGCTCCACCTGGCCCGCGGCGTAGCGGACGCCGCGGTAGAGGAGCTCCTGGACCTCGGGGCGGCCGAGGGTCTCGGCCGAACCGCCGAGGCCCCAGTAGAAGACGCGCCCGGCGCCCGGCTCCCGGACGTAGGCCAGGGCCAGGCGCCGCGCCTGCCAGCTGGTGTCGAGCAGGACCCGGCTGTCGGCGGGGGGGGCGGCCTGGCCGTAGCAGGTGTCGCGCACGGTGAGGTTGCCGCCCAGGCGGCGGGTGATGTCGTGGCCCTGGTCGCTGACCTCGGCGACGATCTCGCCACGGGGGAGGCGACCGTCGCCGCCGCCGCCCACCAGCTCCAGGTAGCGACCCGCCGAGGCCCAGTCGGCGCTGGTGCGGTGGAGGCCGAGGTAGCCGCCGCCCCGGGCGACGAACTCGCAGAGCCCGGCCTCGTCGGCCGCCTCCAGAGGAGCCCCGGGAGCGTGCGCCACCACCACGTCGAAGTCCTGGAGGCGTCGCAGCGCGCTCTGCTCCTGGGTCAGCTCGACCGAGACCGAGCCGCTCCGCCGCAGGTAGTCGAGCCAGGAGGACAGGCTCTCGGCCTGCCCCGGCCCGGTCAGGACCAGGGTCCGAATCAACGTCCACTCCCCGCCCGGAGCGCCGGGCGCCACGCTTCACCGCCCCGCCGGGGCTCGTTGTACCTTACCCCGCGAGTCCAGATGGGTGTCAGCCTCGCGACCAGCGACGAAGTGGAGCGGGCCGTCGGCCGGGAGCTCGGGCCGAGCCCCTGGGTGACGCTCGACCAGGCCCGCATCGACGCCTTCGCCGAGGTCACCGGCGACCGGCAGTGGATCCACGTCGACCCCGCCAGGGCCGCCCTCGGCCCCTACGGCACGACGGTGGCGCACGGCTACCTCACGCTCTCCCTGACGCCGATGCTGCTGGACCAGGTGAGCCAGCTGCGGCGGCACTGGGTGAGCGTCAACTACGGACTCAACCGGGTCCGCTTCCTGGCCCCGGTCCGGGCCGGTGACCGGGTCCGGATGAGAGCCGAGATCCTGAGCGCCGAGCCCCGGCCGGGAGCGGGCCTGCTGCTCACCTTCTCCATCACCTACGAGCTGGAGGGCGGGGAGCGCCCGGCCCTGGTGGCCGAGACCATGAGCCTGCTCCGGCCCCGACCGCAGGGTTCCTAGGCCGGCCGCACCCCGACGTGGAGGGCGACGATGCCGAAGCTCATGCGGCGGCAGCGCACGGGGCGGAAGCCCGCCTCCAGCAGCCAGCCGCTGACCGTCGGCGGGGGCGGGAAGACGGCGATGGAGTCGGCCAGGTAGCGGTAGGCGCCGTCCCGCCCCAGCAGCGCCCGGGCCACCCGGGGGATGAACTGGCGGCCGTACCAGGCGTAGGCCGGGCGCAGGGGGCGGCTCACGGTGCTGAACTCCAGCACCACCGCCCGGCCCCCCGGGCGGAGCACCCGGAGCAACTCGCCCAGGGCAGCCTCGCGGTCGGAGATGTTGCGCAGGCCGAAGGCCATGGTGGCGACGTCGAAGCGGCCCTCGGCAAAGGGCAGCCGGCAGGCGTCCCCGGCCACGAAGCTGGCCCCGGGCACGCGCTCCCGGGCCCGGGCCAGCATCTCCTCGGTGAGGTCGACGCCGACCACCTCCCCGGCCCGGCCCACCCGGGCCAGGAGGAGGCGGGAGAGTGCGCCCGTGCCGCAGCAGACGTCGAGGGCCCGATCGCCGGGCCGGGCCCTGGTCAGCTGGACGGCGCGCCGCCGCCAGCGCCGGTCCTGGCCCTGGCTGAGGA
>JASHRA010000153.1 GCA_030038765.1 Candidatus Dormiibacterota bacterium
CGCCCCAGGGCGCCGGCGCCGCCGCCCAGGACGGCCAGCCCGAGCCAGCCTGGGAGCGACCGCCCGCCGCCCTCGGGGGCGTCCTCGACGGGAGCCAGGAGACCACCCGTGAGCAGGGTCACGGTCTGGCGCAGGCGCACCGCCAGCCACTGCTCCAGCTCGGAGGCGGAGCGGATCGCGTAGGCGGCCGGGGCGCCCATGTCGACGATCACCTGCTGCGCCACCAGCGCCGCCAGCAGCGGGTCGTGGACGAGCGCCTCGGCCCGCTCCTGGAGGGCCGGACGCAGGCGCTCCAGGGCTCCCTCCCCTCCCTCCTCGCGGCCGGCCGTGAAGGCCTCCCAGGCAACTTGGGGGTCGGGTGGGCTGCCGCCGCTCAGGTCCCCGGCACCGAGGCCGGGGGAGTTCCGGCCCACCACGACTACTATCGCCACTGCCCGGCGCCGGTACCAGCGCCGGCTGTCACGATTCTGTCAGATCTGCTCCGCGCGCAGGGCCTCGACCACCCAGTCGACGCAGCGCGTGAGCTGGAGCACGTCCTCCGGCTCCACGGCCGGGAAGAGGCCGAAGCGGAGCTGGTTGCGTTCCAGCTTGCGGTACGACTCCGTGTCGACGACCCCGTTCTGGCGCAGGATCGCGCTCACCCGGGGGGCCGGGATCGAGGCATCGAGGTCGACGGTCGCCACCACGGCGCTGCGCTGGGCCGGGTCGGGGACGAAGGGCCGCGCCCACTCGCGCTCCGCGGCCCAGCGGTAGACGATCTCGGAGGAGGCCCGGCAGCGAGCGGCGGCCCAGTCCAGGCCGCCCTGCTCCAGGAGCCAGTCCAGCTGCTGGGCGAGGAGGAAGAGGGTCGCCACCGCCGGCGTGTTGTAGGTCTGGTTCAGGCGCGAGCTCTGCAGCGCCGTGGTCAGGCTCAGTGAGGCCGGCACCCACCGGTCCGAGCTCTCGAGGAGCTGGGCCCGCTCGATGGCGGCGGGGGAGAGGAGGGCCAGCCAGAGTCCGCCCTCGGAGGCGAGGCACTTCTGGGGCGCGAAGTAGTAGGCGTCGACCTGGGCCGGGTCGAGCGGCAGCCCGCCCGCCGCCGAGGTGGCGTCGACCAGCACCAGCTGGTCCTCCCGCCCGGGGCGCCCGATCTCCATCGAGACCCCGGTCGAGGTCTCGTTGTGGGTCAGGCAGAAGGCGTCGACGTCGGCGCCGGCGCGGGGCTCGGGATGGCTCCCGGGCTCCGACTCCAGGATCTCGGGAGGGGCGAGGAAGGGAGCCTCGGCGGCGGCCTTGGCGAACTTCGCGGAGAACTCGCCGAAGACGAGGTGCTGGCTGCGCTCCCGGATGAGGCAGAGGGTGGCAAGGTCCCAGAAGGCGGTGGACCCGCCGTTGCCGAGCGCCACCTCGTAGCCGGGGGGAGGCCCGAAGAGTTCCTGGAGACCCTCTCGCACCCGGGCCACCAGCTGCTTCACCGGAGCCTGGCGGTGGCTGGTCCCGAGCAGCGTGGGGGCGGCGTCGGCCAGTGCCGCCAGGGCCCGGGCCGGTACCTTAGAGGGGCCGCAACCGAAGCGCCCGTCCCCCGGAAGCAGCGGCGGCGGGATGACCGCAGCGCCAGCCTTGACCATCAGGGAGTGATTCTATTGCCAGGGTCCGGAGCGACTTTGAGCGGCGTCTCCGCCCGCGTCGGCGCCATCACCGAGTCGGCCACCCTCGCCATGGACCGGCGCGCCCGGGAGCTGAGCGCCGCCGGCCACAAGGTCATCTCCTTCGCCGCCGGCGAGCCTGACTTCGCCACCCCTGAGGCGGTGGTCGCCGCCGCCCGGGAGGCCTGCGGCGAGTACCGGATGCAGCACTACACACCGGCCGCGGGCCTGCCCGAGCTGCGGGCGGAGATCGCGGCCAAGACCGAGCGCGAGACCGGCACGCCCCTGACCGCGGCCAACGTGCTGGTCACCAGCGGCACCAAGCAGGCGGTGGCGCACGCCTTCGCCACCCTGCTCGATCCCGGCGACGAGGTCCTGGTCCCGACCCCCTACTGGGTCACCTTCCCCGAGGCCATCAAGCTCTCCGGCGGGGTCCCGGTGGAGGTGCCGAGCGACGAGACCCGCGGCTTCCGGGTCTCGCCTGAGCAGCTGGAGCGGTCGCTGACCGAGCGCACGAAGGCGCTCCTCTTCGTCTCCCCCCACAACCCCACCGGGGCCGTCTACCCCCGCGAGCAGGTGCGGGCCATCGGCGAGTGGGCCCTGGAGCGGGGGCTCTGGGTGGTCAGCGACGAGATCTACCAGAGATTCGTCTACGGGACCGCCGAGTTCAACTCCATCGCCGCCGTGGTGCCCGCGCTGGCCCCCTCCACGCTCCGACTGGGCGGTGTCGCCAAGTCCTATGCCATGACCGGCTGGCGGGTGGGCTGGCTGATCGGCCCCGAGCTGGCCGTCAGGGCCGCCTCCAACCTCCAGTCCCACGTCTGCGGCAACATCAGCAACGTCTCCCAGCGGGCGGCCCTGGCGGCCCTCCGCTCCGGCCTCGACTCGGTGGAGCAGATGAGGGCCGCCTTCGCCCGCCGCCGCGAGGCCATCCTCTCCGGCCTGGCCGGGCTTCCCGGCTTCGAGTGCCCGGCCCCCGACGGTGCCTTCTACGTCTTCCCCTCGGTGCGGGGACTGCTGGGGCGCACCGTAGCGGGCGAGGCGGTGGAGAGCTCGAGCCAGCTGGCGGGGCTCTTTTTGGACCGGGCCCGGGTGGCGGTGGTGCCGGGCGAGGCCTTCGGCGCCCCCGGGCACCTGCGCCTCTCCTACGCGCTGGCGGACCAGGACCTGGAGGAGGGCCTGGAGCGGCTCCGGCGCCTCCTGCTCTAGGCCCGGGGCCCGATCAGGGAGGCGAGCTGCTGGGGCAGGCAGTTGCCCCCGGAGAGGACGCAGACGACCTCGGCGCCGCCCCGCTCGAGCCCGCCCAGGCGACCTCCCCCGGGCTCGGCCAGGAGCGCCGCCACGGTCATGGCGCCGGTCGGCTCGACCACCAGCTTGCAGCGGCTCCAGAGCCACCAGCACGCCTCCGCGACCTCTGGGTCGCTGACCGTCACGATCCGCTCCAGGTGCTCTCGGATGAGCTCCCAGCAGAGCTCGCCCAGGCGCATGGTGGCAGCCCCGTCGGCGACCGTCTGCGGGGGGGCGGGAAGGCTCACCCGGCGCCCCTGCTGGAGCGAGAGCTGGCCGTCGTTGCCCGCCTCCGGCTCGACCCCGAGGACGCGGGCCCGGGGCAGCGCCCGGAGCAGGGCGAGGAGCACGCCGGAGATGAGCCCACCCCCGCCCACCGGCACCAGCACCAGCGGCTCCGCCACCCCGCGTGACTCCAGCTGCTCCGCCAGCTCGAAGCCGACCGTGGCCTGGCCGGAGATCACGTGGGGGTCGTCATGGGGGTGGATGAAGCGCAGCCCACGCTCCTCGGCGAGCCGGGCCGTCACCTGCTCGCGGTTCTCCTGGGTCACGCCCTCGGTGATCGCCTCGGCGCCGTAGCCGCGGACCGCCGCCACCTTGACCGGTGAGGCGCTGGCCGGCATCACCACGGTGGCCGCCAGCCCGAGCTCGGCCGCCGCCAGCGCCAGCGCCTGTCCGTGGTTGCCGGAGGAGAGGGCGAGCAGGCCCCGGCGGTCCCCCTGCTCGAGGCCGACCAGGGCCGCGTTGAAGGCACCCCGGGCCTTGAAGGAGCCGGCCCGCTGGAGATTCTCCGCCTTGAGCCAGACGCGGGCCCCGGCTCGGGCGTCGAGGAGCCGGGAGTGGGCCAGGGGGGTGCGGCGGACCCGTCCCTCGATCCGGCGCCGGGCCGCCTCCAGGTCGATCTCGGAGGCGCGGCTGGCGCTGGCTGGCACCGACCCAGGATAGGGGAGGGCCGGGAGCGGCGGCTGGGGCACCGGGGCGCTAGATTCGGATCCGTGCCTCGCCAGCCCTCGCTGTCCCAGACGGTGGCCCGGCTGCTGCAGGGAACCGGTCCCGGTGACGTCCTCACCTACGGCCAGCTGGCGCGGATGGCCGGCCGGCCGGGGGCGGCCCGGGCCGTGGGCCGGATCATGGCGGAGTCCCACGGCCTGCCCTGGTGGCGCGTCGTCACCGCCCGGGGGCGGCTGGTGCCCGGCGCCGAGGAGCGCCAGGCGGAGCTGCTGGCGGCCGAGGGCGTGGCCCTCGAGGGAGGGCTCCGGGCAGCGCGGCCCGGGCGCCCCGGGGAGTGACAGCGGTGGAGCCGCCCGAGCCCGGGACCTGGTCCCCGCTCGGGGAGCTCGAGCTCCGCGGAGCGGGCGGCGAGCCCGTCGACCTGCGCCGCTGCCTGGCCTCGCACGGCGTCGCCATGCTGCCACCCAACCAGATCGACGAGCAGGGGCTCCGCCTGACCACCACGCTGGCCCTGGGCGAGGGGCGGGCCCGGACCGTCTCCCTCATCGGCGGCGCCGGGCGGGCGGAGCTCTGGCTCGCGGGCGGGCCGCTGGGGGAGGACGAGGCGGGGCGGCTGAGGAGCGGAGTGCGGCACATGCTGGCCCTGGACCAGGATCTCTCCGCGTTCTACCGCCTCGCCGCCCGCGACCCCCAGCTCTCCTGGTGCTGCGCCGGGGCGGGGCGCATGCTGCGGAGCGCGAGCGTCTTCGAGGACGTGGTCAAGACCATCTGCACCACCAACTGCTCCTGGTCAGCCACGGTCAGGATGGTCAGCGCCCTGGTGGGGGAGCTGGGAGCGCCGGACGGTCTCGGCCGCCACGCCTTCCCCGAGGCGGAGGGCCTGGCCGGGGCCGGCGAGGACTTCTACCGCGGAGTCGCCCGGGCCGGCTATCGCGGCGCCTACCTGCGCGCCATCAGCCGGGCCGTGGTCGCGGGCGAGCTGGACCTCGAGGGGCTCGCCGATCCCAGCCTCGACGACGACGGGGTCCGGGACCGGCTGCTGGCGCTGCCCGGCGTCGGCCCCTACGCCGCCGCCCACATCATGCAGACCTCGCTGGGACGCTGCCGCCACCCCGTCCTCGACTCCTGGACGCGGCCCACCTATGCCCGCCTCTGCGGCCACCGGGCCACCGACCGCGGCATCCTGCGGCGCTTCCGCCGCTACCGGGACTTCCAGGGGCTGGCCTTCTGGCTCTTCCTGACGCGCGACTGGGTGGAGGAGTGAGGGTGGCCGGTGGTCGCCCCTTCGGGCCCGGCTCCGGCGCCGCCAGCTACTGGGACCAGCGCTTCGCCCCCGGGGACTGGCCCCGCCAGCCCGAGCCCTCGCTGGTGGAGGTGGTCTCGGGCTGGGACCCGGCCCGGGCCCTGGACTTCGGCTGCGGGCCCGGCCGCAACGCCCTCTGGCTGGCCGCCCGAGGCTGGCGCGTGACCGGGGTCGACGTCTCGCCGGTGGCCCTGGAGCAGGCCCGGTCCCGAGCCCAGGAGAAGGGGCTGGAGTTGGACCTGGAGCTCTCCGACCTCTACTCCTGGCGTCCGCCGGAGGCGGGCTTCCAGCTGGTGCTGGTGGCCAACATGCAGCCGCCCCCGAGGCGGCGTCGCCGCCTCTACTCGGTGGCCGTCTCCGCGCTGGCGCCGGGGGGTCGCCTGCTCCTCATCGGCCACCACCTGGACGACCAGGGCCTGGACGGGCCCCAGGACCCGCGCCTGCTCCTCTCCGAGGAGAAGGTCAGACGGGCCCTGGCCGGGATCGAGCTGGAGTGGGTGCGGCGCGTCCCCAGGGAGCGCCTGCCCGGCCGCATGGGGGCCGAGGTCACGGCTCTGGCTCGGGCCTCCGGCTAGCCGCCGGGCTGGCCTCGGGCCAGCGATAGGGCCGGGCGACCGTGCCCCGGGGGAGGTACAGAGGGTGCCGCGGGCTTCCGTCCCGGTTCTGGCCGAGGCACACCAGGGGGCCGAGGCTGGTCGCCAGCTGCCTGGCTCGGCCCCGGTGTCGGGGCGGCAGCCAGCCGCCCCAGGCCGCCACCAGGAGGGGGCAGCGTCCGGCCAGCGTGATCAGGAGTCGATCGTTCTCCGGTCCCATCGGGTCCGGGACCAGGGCCAGCTGGCGGGGCTCTGTGGAGCGGAGCCCGAAGAGGTTGGCCACCTCGAGCCCGGAGAAGCCCCAGGCCCGGGCGAAGCCGAGGCAGCGGCGGACGGTGGGGTCGTCGTGGGCGGCGTCGGCCCGCGAGGGGTTGAGCATGACGAAGAGGACCCTCGGACCCCGGCCCCAGCTGCGCCAGAGACGGTAGCGGTAGCGCCCGTCCGGGGACAGCAGCGCCGAGCCGCGGCTCCAGGCAGGGGGCGCCGGCGGCGCGACCACGCCCGCGA
>JASHRA010000154.1 GCA_030038765.1 Candidatus Dormiibacterota bacterium
GGCGGGTCGAGGGCAGGCCCCCGAGCCAGACCTGGCCCTGGCGGACCAGCTCCTGGGCGCGGGCCCGGGGCAGGGTCAGGCGGGTCGCCAGGAAGAGGTCGAGGCGGCGCCCCTGCTCGGCCTCGCCGACGCCCTCGAGGCGCCGCCTCGCCGCCCCCAGCCCGGGCTCAGGCACGGCGCCAGCCGCTCCGGACCACGCGCAGCACCAGCAGCGCCGCCCCCAGGGTGATGCCCGAGTCGGCGACGTTGAAGACGGGGAAGTGGGGGATCTGGATGAAGTCGATCACGTAGCCCTGGGTGACCCGGTCCAGGGCGTTGGCCACGGTTCCCCCCAGCAGCATGCCCACGGCCAGCTGGACCCACCAGGGCTCGCGCCCCAGCGCCTGCCAGCGCCAGGCCGCCAGCCCCAGCACCAGCAGGGCCACGGCGACGAAGAGCCAGTCCTGGTCGGGGAGCAGGCTGAAGGCGGCTCCGGAGTTGACCGTGTAGTCGATGTGGACGGGCAGCGAGGGCCATACCTGCTGCCCCAGGTAGAGCGAGCGGCTGACCCAGAGCTTGGTCAGGCGGTCCAGGGCGAAGACGACGAGGCCGGCCCAGACGGTGAGGGCGGGCCAGCTCCGGAGCGCGCTCAAGCGGCCCTCCGGAGCCAGCCCCGAGCCACCGCGTCTATTCGCGCCCGGCCTCCTTGCAGGGGACGCAGCGGGTGGCGTAGGGCAGGGCGCGGAGCCGCTCGATGGCGATCTCGCTGCCACAGCTGCGGCAGCGGCCGTACTCGCCCCGGTCCAGCCGTCCCAGGGCCTCGTTGCACTGGGAGTACATCTGCTGGAGATTCTCCCGGATGGCCTGGAGGCGCTCGTGCTCCTCCATCTCCCCGGCGTGCTCGGTGGGATGCTCGTGGAAGGGGGCCTCACGCCCGCTCCCGTTGCCGCCGGCGCCCTTGAGCCGGGCCAGCTCCTGCTCAAGCCGATCGCGCTCCGACTCCACCTGTCTACGGATCTCATCTAGGTCGCGTTGGCGGGTCGTGGCGGCTGTGTCGGTCATTCTCGAAATTCCTTCCTGAACGGCCCGAGGCCAGATCCCAGCGCGGCTGGTTTGCCTCCCCATGCCTGGGAGCGGGAGAATTATGATCCGTGCCCTAGCGCGAGGGAAGAGTCTCGTTCCCGAGACTATGCGGGGCGCCCCTGCCGCTGCAGGCGGACCGAGATCGGGTGATCGCCCACGGCCAGCGTCTCGGCACCCTCGGGGAGCGCCGCCCGGCGCTCCAGGGAGCGCGCGAAGCACTGCTCCTGGAGCTGTGCCCGGTGCTCCGAGATGGCCTCGGCCAGCTCGTCGTCGGCCCGGTACTCGACCGCCACCGGCTCGCCCGGCACCAGCCCCAGGCGCCGGCGCAGGGCCTGGAGCTGGCGGGCGAAGGAGCGGGCCAGCCCGTCCCGGATCAGCTCCGGGGTGAGCTCGAAGTCGAGCTCCACGGTGGGCCTCTCGGCCTCGCCCCCGGGGCACAGGACCCGGCCCACGTTGAGCTCCTCGGCCAGCACCTGGCGGGCCTCGGGGCTGAGCTGGGCCCCTCTCACCGTGGCCCCGCCCAGCGGCTGGCGGAGCGGGACCCGCCGCTGCTCCCGGAGCGCCCTCGCCTCCTCCGCCAGGCGCCGCAGCAGCTCCATCTCGGCCAGCAGCGCCGGCCGGGGGCCGGCCGCCGCCGGCAGCGGGTAGGGGCGGAGGTGGACCGAGACCGGCTCGCCCGGCGCAGCCCCCGGGTTGAGGTTGCGGAAGATGGCGTCGGCCACGAAGGGCGTGAAGGGGGCCATCAGGCAGGCGACGCTGGAGAGCACCCGGTGCAGCGTGGAGCAGCTCTCTGCCACCTCCTCGGCCGCGCCCTTGAAGCGCTCCCGGGAGCGCCGCAGGTACCAGGTGCTGGTGTCCTCGACCAGGACGGCGATGGCGCGGCAGGCGGAGTTGGCGTCGTAGGCGTCGAGGGCGGGCACCGCCTCGGCCACCGTCTCCTCCAGGCGGGCCAGGATCCAGCGGTCGAGGAGGTGCGAGGGCGCCGTCCCCTCCTCCCCGCCCGGCTCCCAGCCGGCCAGGGCGGCGTAGCGGAGGAGGAAGGCGTGGGTGTTCCAGAGCAAGTTGAGGAAACGCCCCGCCGTCTCCGTCACCCGCTGGGCCGAGATCCGGTACTCCAGGCCTACCGAGACCGTGGTGTAGAACCACCAGCGCACGGCGTCGGCGCCGGTGGCGGTGATGAGCTCGAAGGGGTCGACTACGTTGCCCCGGCTCTTGGACATCTTGCGGCCCTGCTCGTCCACCACCAGGCTCGGGACCACCACGTTGCGGAAGGCGGGCAGGTCGAAGAGCATGGTCGACTCCGCCAGCAGGGTGTAGAACCACCCCCTCGTCTGGTCCACGCCCTCGCTGATGAAGTCGGCGGGGTGGTCGGCCTCGAAGCGCCCCCGGTTCTCGAACGGGTAGTGCCACTGGGCGAAGGGCATGGCCCCGCTGTCGTACCAGCAGTCGATGACCTCGGGGACGCGCCGCATCTCGGCCCCGCAGTCGCACATCAGGGTGACCTCGTCGATGAAGGGCTTGTGGACGTCGGTCCCGGGGCTGAGCCCGAGCTCCTCCAGGCTGCCCACGCAGCGCTCCCGCTGGCAGCTGGGACAGACCCAGATAGGCAGCGGCGTGCCCCAGTAGCGGGCCCGGGAGAGGTTCCAGTCCTGGAGCGACTCCAGCCAGTTGCCCATGCGCCCGTCGCGGATGTGGGCCGGCACCCAGTGCACGGAGCGGTTGTGGCCCAGGAGCCGCTCCTTGACGGCCGTGGTGCGGATGAACCAGGAGTCGAGGGCGTAGTAGATGAGCGGCGTGTCGCAGCGCCAGCAGAAGGGGTAGGTGTGGAGGATCGGCTGGGAGCGGTAGAGCAGCTGGCGCCGCTCCAGCTCGGCGATGATGTAGGGGTCGGCCTCCTTCACGGCCAGGCCCGCGAAGTCGCGCACCAGGGGCAGGAAGCGCCCGTCCAGGCCCACCGTGTGGCGGATCTGGAGGCCCGCCTCCTGGCAGAGGCGGAGGTCGTCCTCGCCGTAGGCGCCGGCGGTGTGGACGATGCCCGTCCCCTCCTCGGTGGAGACGAAGTCCGCCGGCAGGACGGTGAAGGCCCCGGGCTGCTCGGGCAGGTAGTCGAAGAGGGGCTGGTAGCGCAGGCCCAGCAGCTCCTGGCCCCGGAGCTCGCGCTCCACCCGGTACTCCCCGACCAGCACGCCGAGCCGGGCCCGGGCCAGGATCAGGCGCTCCTCGCCCTGGCTCACCTCGACGTAGTCGATCTCGGGGCCCACCGCCAGGGCCAGGTTGCCGGGCAGGGTCCAGGGCGTCGTGGTCCAGGCCAGGAGGCTGGTCCGGGGCCGGTCGCGGAGACGGAAGCGGACCGTCACCCCAGGGTCGGGGGTGTCGTCGCGGTAGGCGCCCGGCTGGGCCAGCTCGTGGCTGCTGAGGGAGGTCTGGCAGCGGGGGCAGTAGGGGGCGACGCGGAAGCCGCGGAAGAGCCAGCCCCGCTCGTGGATCTGCTTGAGGCTCCACCAGACCGACTCGATGTACTCGCTGTCGTAGGTGCGGTAGGCGGTCTTGAGGTCGAGCCAGAAGCCGATCCGCCGGGTCAGCCGCTCCCAGTCGTCGATGTACTCCACGACGCTGGCCCGGCAGAGGCGGTTGAACTCCTCGACGCCGAACTGCTCGATCTCCTGCTTGGAGCCGATGCGCAGGCTCCGCTCCACCTCCAGCTCGACCGGCAGCCCGTGCGTGTCCCAGCCCCCGCGGCGCTCCACCCGCCGGCCCCGCATCTGCTGGTAGCGCAGGAAGCAGTCCTTGAAGGCGCGGGCCAGCACGTGGTGGACCCCGGGCAGCCCGTTGGCGGTAGGCGGCCCCTCGTAGAAGACGAAGCGCTCCCCCTCCCGCCCCCGCTCCTGGCTGCGCTGGAAGGTCCCCTCCCGGTCCCAGAAGCCGAGCACGTCCTCCTCCAGGGCGGGCAGGTCGACCGGGCTCTGGACCGGCTTCAGTCCCGACATGGGGGCGCGCTCAATCTCCTTGAGGGGCTCTCCCGGGACCCGGGAGCCAATGCCTGCGAGGGTAGCATGGCGGGCAGCCGGCACCCCCATCAGGGAGGAGACCCCTTGCCCCCTGGCTCCAGCCGCGGCCCCGGGGCCGAGATCGACCTCTACTGGGAGGATCTGGCCCCGGGGCGACGCTTCGCGCTGGGCGCCCACCGGGTGACCGAGGAGGAGATCCTCGCCTTCGGGCGCGAGTTCGACCCCCAGCCCTTCCACGTCGACCCGGAGCGGGCCCGGGAGACCGTCTTCGGCGGGCTCATCGCCAGCGGCTGGCACTCCGCCTCGGTCTGGATGCGGCTCTGGGTCGACGCCGTCCTGAGCCACGCCGCCAGCCTCGGGGCCTCGGGCGTGGAGCAGCTCCAGTGGCGCCGCCCGGTGCGTCCCGGGGACCTGCTCTCCGGCTCCGCCGAGGTGCTCTCCCGGCGCCCCTCGGCGAGCCGGCCGGAGCGGGGCTGGACCCAGGTTCGCGGCGAGCTGGTGGACGAGGGCGGGGAGGTCAAGGTCAGCATGGTGGCCTGGGGACTCTTCGGCCGCCGCCCGGCCGGCCCCGGGAGCTGAGGCCCCTCCCTGTTCCGGGAGCTCTTCCGCCCCCCCAAGGGCCCGGCCGCCGGGCTGGAGGCGGAGTGGGCGGGCGCGCTGGAGGGCCCCCGGGCCCGGGAGTGGGCCCGGATCAGCCGCGGCTGCAACCTCTACCTCTCCCTCCCCTACCTGCGGGCCGTCCAGGCCAGCTCCGAGACCGCCTGCAGTTACCTCCTGCTGCGCTCCCGAGGGGAGCTGGTGGCGGGGCTGCCGACGTACTTCTGGGAAGGCCAGCGGGACCCCGGGCTGGACCACTACGAGCCCTTCGGCAGCGGCGCCCGCTGGGTCCTGGGCCGCCGTGCCCGGGCCGCCCTCTGGCGCCCCACACTGATCGTCGGGAGCCGCTCCGGGTACGCCACCGAGCTGGCCCTGGACCCCTCCTGGGAGCCGCGTCGGAGCGAGGTCTGGGCTCGCCTCCTGGCGGCGGTGGCGGAGCGGGCGGAGGAGCTGGGAGCGGCCAGCCTCGGGGTCATGTGGCTGACCTCCGAGACGGCCTCGGCGCTGGCCCCCTGCCTGCGCCGCTCCCAGGACCTGGTCCTGGCCGGGCCCAACTCCTCCATCGAGATCGCCTGGGACTCCTTCGAGGGCTACCTCTCCTGGCTGCGCCACTCCCGGCGCCGCTCCGCGCTGCGGGAGCGGGCCCGCTTCGCCGCCAGCGGGCTGGGGCTGGAGCTGACCGACCTCGGCTCCAGCCTGACGGAGCTGGCCCCGCTGGCGCTGCGCCTCCAGGAGCGCCACGGGCACTCCTTCTCGGCGCCGGAGATGCTGGCCCAGCTCCGCGCCCAGGCCCGCGAGCTCAACTCGGAGAGCCGGGTGCTCCTCTGCCGGCGCCGGGGCCGCGCGGTCGGCTTCTCGCTCCTCTACAGCTGGGGCGGGCGGCTCTACGGCCGGCTCGCCGGCTTCGACTACGAGGAGACGCTGGGCAGCGACGCCTACTTCAACCTCGCCTTCTACGAGCCCCTGGAGCTGGCCCTCCGGGAGGGGCTCCGCTCCTTCCACCTGGGCATGGCCACCTGGGCCGCCAAGGCCCTCCGGGGGGCCGCCTTCGACCCCGCCTGGATCCTCGTCTGCCCTCCCGGGCGGGTCCGCGGGGTCTGGTCCCGGGCCCGGTCGGGCCGGGACCTGGACGACGCCCGCTGGTGGCAGGGACGCTTCCCCCAGCAGGTAGACCCGGCGCGCGATTGGCGCTGGACCCGGGCCGGCCTGCTCAGTAACAGCGCGGCTACGACTTCCCGCCAATAGCCGGCGCCGGTCCCGGCGCGGGCCCGGCTGGGATACAAATCAGCCATGCGCTGGCCCCCGCGGCGGCGGCTGGTCGAGCTGGTCAGCCTCGCCTTCCTCGTCAGCTACGTGCTGCTGGTCGGGCTCGGCATCGAGCAGCAGAAGCTGCCCGACTACGCCGCCTTCTACGCCATGGCCCGGGCCCTGGCCCGGGGCGGCCCGGCCACCTTCCACCAGCTCTACTCGCTCTCCTTCCAGATCCGGGCCGAGGCCTTCCTCTCCGCCGGCCCCAGCCGCAGCTACGTGGAGCCCTTCGTGGCCCTGCCCCCGGCGGCGCTGCCGGTGCTGCCCTTCACGCTGCTCCCGCTCTGGCCCTCCTTCTTCCTCTGGGACGGTCTCTGCCTCGGCCTCTGCGTCCTGGGCACGCTCTGGCTCGTGCGCCAGCAGCGCCTGGGCCCGGTGGGCACCGCCCTGGCCCTGGCCATCGTCGCCTCCTACCCCACCTACCAGGCCCTCTCGGAGGGCCAGTACGACCTGCTCTGGCCCCTCTGCATCGCCCTCTTCACCGCCGCCTGGCGGAGCCCCGGCGCCTGGGCCCGCTGGTGGCGGGTGGCCGCCGCCAGCTTGGTCTTCACCTTCAAGCCGGACCTGCTCCTGCTCTTGGCGGTGCCGGCGGCGGCGGCCTGGCGGCGGCGCCCGGTGCGCCGCGCCGCCGTCTGCGTGCTGGTCCTGGCCGCCATCTCGCTGGCGCTGCTGGGCGGCGCCGGCCTGCTCCGGCTCAGCCAGCTGGAGTCGTACACCCTCTTCGCCCGCTTCCCTCCGGTGCTCGACGAGACCGTCCTCGGACTGCTCTGGAACCTGCTGGGCCCGGGGCCGCTGGCCCGGGACCTGGCCTGGGCCGCGCTGGGCCTGGCCCTGCTCGGCCTCAGCTGGGCCTGGTGGCGCAACCCGCCCCGCACCGAGATCGACTGGTGCCTGGCCCTGACCTCGACCGTCTGCCTCTCGCTGCTGGTGGCCCCGCACAGCCTGAGCCACGACCTGATGCTGCTCTGCGGCCCCGCCGTGTGGACCGCGACGGCGCTCCAGCGGGCCGGTCGGAGCCTCTACCCGCTGGCCGCCTGGATGCTCGCCCTCAACGCCTCCGTGATCGTCGACAACAGCACCCGCATCCACCTCCCCTTCCCGCTCGTGCCCTTCCTCCTCCTGGCGGCGGGGCTGAGCGCCTGGCGCGCCCGGCGCGCCCTGGCCGGCGCTCGGGTACGGGCGCCGGAGCGGGCCGAGCTGGGCGTCCGGCCGGGGCCCCTCTCGCTCGGCTGATCCCCGGAGTCAGGCGGCGGAGCCGGGCGCCGTCACCAGCCAGGAGTTGCGCCAGGCGGTGGCCAAGCCCGAGTCGGTGGTGACGAGGGGGGCCCCCAGCCGGCGGCTCAGCTCGACGCAGAGGCGGTCCCGGAGCAGCAGGCCCGAGGCTCGGGCCTCCTCCCCCAGGAGGGCCGCGACCGGGTGCCACTCGATGGGGGCCTCGGCCAGCAGCCCCAGCCTGCGCTCCAGCTCCGCCGGGCCCAGCTCGCCGGCGCCGGCGAGCAGTTCCAGGGCGGCGACGCTGGCCGCCCCCACCTGGTCGGGAGCGTGCAGGGGGTGGCCCCGCAGGGCCTCCCCCACGGCCCGCCCCTGGGGCGTGCCCAGGAGCAGCTCCAGGAGGGCCCCGGCGTCCAGCACCAGCGCGCCCGCCAGCTCAGCTCCCCCGCGACTGGTCCAGCGCCCGGAGCGCCCGGCGGTGGTCGACGCCGCTCTTCGGCAGGGCCGCCAGGCGGTCCAGCCAGCCGCCCGCAGCGGCCGCCTCCAGCTGGTCCCGGAGCGCCGTCTGGAGCAGAGCCGATAGGTT
>JASHRA010000155.1 GCA_030038765.1 Candidatus Dormiibacterota bacterium
AGGGGGAGCGCCCGACGGGGCCGGACCGTGGTCGGTCGCCCGTCTCCGGCTAGGCGGCGCGGTCAGGTGCCCGGATTGCGCCCCAGCTCCACCGCCTCGGCTGGCGGCGCGGTCAGGGGAGCCTGGTCCGGCGCGGCCGGACCACGCCGCGTGCCCCGCCCGGTGGCCAGCACCGACCCCAGCAGCACCAGCAGGAAGCCCACCCCGATACCCAGCGTGAACGGCTCGTGCAGGAGCAGCACGCCCAGCAGCACCGCCACCACCGGGTTGACGTAGGTGATGACGGTGGAGCGCACCGGGCCCACCTCGGCGATGAGCGCGAAGAAGATGGTGAAGGCGAGCGCGGTGCAGACCAGGCCCAGCCCCAGGACGGCCAGCAGGGCGTCCGCGGGAGGGGCGGACGCGGGCCGCACCAGGAGCGCCGCGGGCAGGTAGAGGACGGCGCAGAGGCTGAGCGCGGCGGCCACCACGCCCAGGCTGGGCAGGTCACTCAGGTGGCGGGAGAGGACCTGGGGCCCGAGCGCGTAGCAGAAGACCACCACCGCCATCTCCAGCAGCGCGACCACGGTGACGTGGCGGACGTCCAGGCCCACCACCGCGGCCACGCCCAGCAGGCCGACGGCGAGGCCGAGCAGGCGCTGCCGCGTCATGTTCTCGGTGGAACCCCAGACGCGGACGATCAGCACCGCCGCCAGCGGCACCGCAGCCACCAGCAGGCCGGAGAGGGAGCTGGAGATCCGCGTCTCGGCCTCGGAGAGGAAGAGCCAGGGCACGGCGATCTCCACCATGGCGAAGACGACGAGCGGTCGCCAGCGGGCCAGGACGGGCGCGAGCTCCCGGCGGCGCAGCGCCAGCGGCAGCAGCACCAGCGCGCCCACAGCGATGCGGCCGAAGACGACGTCCACCGGCGGCAGGTGGCTGACGCCGACCTTGATCAGGAGGTAGGGGATGCCCCAGATCACGCACATGGCGACGAAGAGGGACCAGCCGCGCCGCGACACTCAGCCATCCCTCCGATGGCGGCCTTCGGGCCCGGGCCAGCTCACGCCCTGAGTGTCGCAGCCCCGGGGGCCGGGGTCTGGCGGGAATCGGTCCCCCGGCCCCCGCCCGGCCCCCGCCCTCTTGTACCTTCACCCGCCGCCCTGTAGCCTTCGCACGTCTTCACCAAGGAGGGGCCAGGGACCATGACCGTTACCAACAAGGTGGTCGGCAACGCCATGCAGATGCTGGTCTGCCAGCTGGCCGAGGGCCAGACCGTCTACGCCGAGGCCGGCCGGCTGGTATGGAAGACGACCAACGTCTCCATCGAGACCCGGCTCACCAAGCCGGCCCCGGACGCGGGCGCGGGCCCGGGCGCGTCGGGAGGCCTGCTGGGCAAGGCGCTGGAGGTGGGCAAGCGCGTGGTGGCGGGCCAGAGCCTCGCCTTCCAGTACTTCAGCGCGGTCGGCGGCAGCGGCCTCGTCGCCTTCTCCGGCACCCTGCCCGGCGAGCTGCGCGCCCTGGAGCTGGACGGCAGCGTGGGCTGGTTCACGGAGAAGGACGCCCTGATCGCGGCCGAGGGCAGCGTCGACTTCGACATCGCGTTCGCCGGCCTGCGCACCGGGCGCCGCGGCGGCACCGGCTTCGTGCTGGAGAAGTTCACCGGCCAGGGGAGCCTCTTCGTCGCCGCCTCCGGCAACTTCATCGAGCTCAACCCGGCTCGCTACGGGGGCAAGATCCAGGTCCACGCCGGCTGCCTGGTCGGCTTCCAGGACACGGTCCGCTACAGCGTCGAGTACATCGGGGGCTTCAACGCCAAGACGGCCATGACCGCCGTCCTGGGCGGCGAGGGCTTCAGTCTCGCCACGCTGGAGGGCGACGGCACCGTGATCCTGCAGTCGGTCAACCTGCACGCGCTGGCGGAGACCATGGAGCGGCTGGTGGGAGATCCCGGGGGGGACCGAGGAAGGGCCGGCGTGGGCGGCCTCTTCAGCTGAGTGCCAGATCCGAGCTGGAGGTAGCGCGATGGGACTGATGGACAAGCTCAAGGGACAGGCGGAGCAGGCGGCCAGCAAGGCCCAGCAGGGGGCGGCCCAGGCCCAGGCCCGCTTCGACGCCATGCAGGCCAAGCGGGCCGCCGACGGGCTGCTGCACGACCTGGGCGGCGCCTACTACGCGGAGCAGCGCCAGGGCGGCCCCCACGACGCCGTGGAGCGGGCCCTGGCCGCCCTCGACGCCCATGCCAGCAAGGGGGGGCCGATCGACGTCTCCGGCGCAGGGCCCCAGACGGCGCCCGCCCAGCCCCCGGCCCCGGGCGGCGAGCCTGCGGCCGGCGACTTCAAGCTCGACGACATGTGAGCCACGGCGCCCTCCGCTCGACGAGCCTCAGAGGGCGAGCCCGCCCAGCAGCTGACTGATCTGTCGCCGGTCCCTGACCGACGGGGCCAGCGATCCGGCGTCGCGTTCCCAGGCGTCGCGCGCTGGTCGCCGCCAAGTGGCCGTCGTCGGCTTCGCCCGAGCGCGGCGCGGTGGGCCAGGTGCGCTCCCGGTGAGCGAGACGCCGCAGCCGCGATTTGACCGTACGGGCCATGTCCGCCTCGGCCGTGCGCGGATAGATCGAAGCCGGGATTGGGACCTGTGCGGTCACCTTTCAGGTCTTGCCCTAACCAGCAGACCGCAGCGGTGATCACGGATGGCGATTGGTCGGAGATGCCGGCCCACACCCTGGCCCGGTTCGAGTAGCGGCCTTCAACAACCCGAAACTCTCATCCGACCTGGGCTGACAAACGGTGTCCGCTCAGGGCGGCTTCGCGACACGCCACCTCTCTCTCGCGAGGGGTCAGAGGCCGAGCCCGCCCAGCAGCTGCTTGACCTGCGTCAGCACCTGGGTCACGGCGCCGGTGGGAGTGGGGGTCGGAGTGGGCGTGGGCACGGGGGTCGGCGTCGCCGTTGCCGTCGGCGCCGGCGTCGGCGGGGGCGTCCCGGC
>JASHRA010000156.1 GCA_030038765.1 Candidatus Dormiibacterota bacterium
CCTGGAGAACGCCGAGATGAGCCTCGCCAAGGCCGATCCCCTGATCGCCGGCCTCTACCTCGATCGGGGCCGGCGGCCGGACCTGGTGGACCTCATCCGGGACGAGTTCCGGCGCACCAGGCGCCAGGTCTCGAGCGCCACCGGGCACCCCCGGATGCTGGCCGGCCGGCCCGTGCTGCGCCGGGCGGTGGACCTCCGCAACCCCTACGTCGACGCGCTCTCCTTCCTCCAGCTCCGCTTCCTCGAGGAGGCCCGAGGGGAACCCGAGGGGGAGCGCCAGGCGGCCCTGGTGGAGCTGGTGCTGCAGACCGTCAACGGGGTCGCGGCCGGGCTCCAGAACACCGGCTGAGGGCGCCCGTGACCCTGGTCCGGGCCTGGCTCGGGGACATCACCCGCCTCCGCGTCGACGCCATCGTCAACGCCGCCAACGGCTCGCTGCTGCCCGGAGGCGGCGTCTGCGGGGCCATCCACCGCGCCGCCGGCCCGGAGCTGGAGCGCGAGTGCCGGGGGCTGGGCGGCTGCCCCGTGGGTGAGGCCAAGGCGACCTCGGGCCATCGCCTGCCGGCGCGCTTCGTGATCCACACCGTGGGGCCGGTCTGGCAGGGCGGCGGGCGAGGCGAGGCGGAGCAGCTGGCCGCCTGCTACCGCCGCTGCCTGGAGCTGGCCCGGTTGCTGCCGGCACCCCGGGTCGCCTTCCCCGCCATCTCCACCGGCATCTTCGGCTTCCCCCCGGCCGAGGCGGCCGGGATCGCCGTCCGCGAGGTGCGCCGGAGCGCCGGGCCGGAGATCGAGGAGGTCATCCTGGTGGCCTTCGACACCGCCACGCTGGCCCTCCTGGAGCGGCGGCTGCGAGAGGCGCCGGGGAGCGGGCCGCGCTGAGGGCGCCCCGGCGCCACCGGGCCTCCCCCCTTCCACGCTCGGCGGCCTCCCGTCCCGGTGCCAGACTCGGCCCATGGTCAAGGTCGGCTACATGCTCTCCTCCGAGGAGCACCCTCCCCTGCGCCTGGTGGAGCTGGCCGGCCTGGCCGAGGGGGCGGGCTTCGAGGCGCTCTGCATCAGCGACCACTTCCATCCCTGGAACCAGGCCCAGGGCCAGGCCGCCTTCGTGTGGGGCGTCCTGGGCGGAATCTCGAAGGTGACGGAGAGGGTCGGGGTGGCCACCGCCGTCACCTGCCCCACGGTCCGCCTCCACCCCGCGGTCGTGGCCCAGGCGGCGGCCACCGCCGCGGCCATGCTGCCGGGCCGCTTCGCGCTCGGGCTGGGCACGGGCGAGGCGCTCAACGAGCACATCTTCGGGGACGCCTGGCCCGAGGCCGCGGAGCGGCGGGAGATGCTGGAGGAGGCGGTCCAGGTGATCCGCGAGCTCTGGTCTGGGCGCGAGACCAACCACCGGGGCGCCCACTACCGGGTCAGCCGGGCGCGCCTCTACACCCTCCCGGAGCAGCCACCGCCCATCCTCGTCTCCGGCTTCGGCGAGGAGTCGATCCGGCTGGCGGGGCGGATCGGGGACGGCTTCTTCAGCACCAAGCCGCTGGCCGAGCACGTGGATCTCTACCGCCGGTCCGGTGGCGCCGGCAAGCGCGCCGCGGCCTCGGTCAAGGTCTGCTGGAGCGGCGACGAGGCGCGCGCCCGGCACACCGCGCACCGCCTCTGGGCCACCGACCTGCTGGGAGGCGAGCTGGCCCAGGTGCTGCCCACGCCGGCCCACCTGGAGGCCGCCTCGGAGAACGTCACCGAGGAGATGGTGGCCGGCAAGATCGCCTGCGGCCCCGACCCGGAGCGCCACCTGGAGGCGATCCGGCCCTACCTGGAGGCCGGCTACGACGAGATCTACGTGTCCCAGGTCGGGCCCGAGCAGGAGGGCTTCTTCGACTTCTACTCCCGGGAGTTGCTGCCCCGCCTCAGGGGCTGACCCGGGCCGACCCGGCCTCCGCCACCAGCAGCCCCCGCTGGCGTGCCCGGCCCACCACCAGCTCGGCCATGGCCCAGTCCTGGGCGGCGATCCCGACCGACTTGAAGAGGGTCAGGCCGCGCCGCGCCGGGGGTGCCTGGAGCAGCTCCCCGAGCTCGTGCAGGTCCCCCTCTCCCAGCTGGCCGAGGGCCATGGCCTGGATCACGTCCCCGGCCTCGGCCAGGGCCGCCGAGCGCTGGTCGACGACGACCAGGTCCGCCCTCCCGAAGGCCTCGGGCGGGACCTCCGCCATCTCCGGGGTGAAGGCTCCCACGGCGTTCAAGTGGACCTCGGCGCCGAGCGCCCCGGCGGCGAAGAGCGGGCTCGTGGCCCGGGTGGCGGAGCAGACCACCTGGGCTCCCTCCACCGCCTCCGACATGGAGGCGCTGACCTGGAAGGAGACCTCCGGGAAGCGGGCCGCGAGCCGCCCGGCCAGGTCCCGGGCGCGGCCCGGGTCCCGCCCCGCCAGCCGCACCTCGGAGATGGGGCGCACCGCCAGCACCGCTTCCACCTGGTCCTCGGCCTGGACACCGGTGCCGAGCATGGCCAGGGTGCGGGCCCCGGCGGGCGCCAGCAGCTGGGTGGCCAGGCCGCTGGCGGCCCCGGTGCGCCGGGCGGTGAAGCTGGAGACGTCGAGCAGGGCGGTCACCCCTCCCCCCGCGGCGTCCATCCAGAGCACCAGCCCGTCCAGGTCGGCGCCCTGGGCGGCCGGGCCCTCGGGCGCGATCAGCTTCAGCACCAGGCTCCCGGAGCGATGGACCGCGGGCATGACCAGGAGCCGTCCCGAGTCCAGGGCGGAGCGCAGCGGCGTCTCGATCTCGCCCCGGGCCTGGGCCAGGAAGGCGCGCCGCGCCGCCTCGATGGCCAGGTCCACGGGGGCCAGGGAGCGAACCTGCTCCGGCCCGAGGTAGGGAAGGCGGCCTGGTGCCGGGGCCGGCGAGGACGTCACGGGCGCAGCTTAGGGAGCGG
>JASHRA010000157.1 GCA_030038765.1 Candidatus Dormiibacterota bacterium
CTGAGGGACCGGCTGCTGCTGCGCATGTCCGACGAGGACTGGGACCAGGTGATCCGCACCGACCTCAGCGCGGCCTTCCACCTGACCCGCGCCGTGGTGCCCCACATGCTCCGCTCCCGCTGGGGCCGGATCGTCAACCTCAGCTCGATCGTGGGCCTGGGCGGGAACCCTGGCCAGGCCAACTACGCCGCCGCCAAGGCGGGCCTGGTGGGCCTGACCAAGGCCGTGGCCAAGGAGCTGGGCTCGCGGAGCATCACCTGCAACGCCGTCGCGCCCGGCTACGTCACCACCGATCTGACCCGGGACTCGGTCAGTGAGGAGAACCTGCAGCAGCTGGTCCGTCTCACGCCGCTGGGGCGCCAGGGCCGGCCCGAGGAGGTGGCCGCCGCCGTGGCCTTCCTCTGCACCCCGGCCGCCTCCTTCATCACCGGGGAGGTCCTGGTCGTGGACGGTGGCCTGGCCGCCTAGCCCCTCCCCCTCTTGCTACGCGGTGCGCTGCACCGCATAGCAAAGTACGCGGCCGCTCCGGGGAGGCCTTGGGCCCCTCCCCGGTCAGACGCGGGGGCGGAAGGGACCGAGCTCGCCGCCCACCGGCTCCGACTTGGCCTGGAAGCCCGTCACCTGGGCCGTGCTGGGCCCCCGGCGGAGCAGCTCGATGAACTCCTCGACCACCCCGTAGGATCCCTGCACCAGCACCTCCACCCGTCCGTCGGGCAGGTTGCGGACCCATCCCTGAAGGCCCCTTGGGGTCGCACCGGCGGCCGCGAAGTAGCGAAAGCCCACCATCTGGACGCGGCCGCTGATGAGGCAGCGGTAGCGCACCTCCTGCTCTGGCACCGGCCGAGCCTAGCAAGGGCCAGCGGGGACACCGACACGGATGCGCCCGGGGAGGGCGTCGATACCATCCAGGTCGTGCCCTCAGCAGCCTCCGGCCCGGAGCCGATCAGCCTCCAGCTGAGCTCGCGGCTGGCGGCCCTGGGCCGGGGCGATTGGGGGGCCGGGGACGACCAGCTCGGAGCCTGGGAGCTCTGGCGGGAGCTCTACTCCCGCTGGGGCCGCCGGGTCACCCTGATCGACCTCTACGAGCTCGAGGCCAGGGCCAGAGGGGTGCCGGTTTCCGATCTCACCGAGGCAGAGCGCAGCGCGCTGGCCCAGCGCGTCTTCGAGGCCCAGTTCCCGGGTTTCGCCCGGGTGGCAACCGACGACCGCGGTCGGGAGCCGGTGCTGGTGGTGGAGCCCGACCCGGCCTGGCCCGCCGCCTTCTCCGCCTGGCGGCAGCGGCTCAGGGGCGCCCTGGGAAGGGTCGCGCTCCGCATCGACCACGTGGGCTCCACGTCCGTGCCGGGCCTGGCCGCCAAGCCGATCGTGGACATCCAGGTCAGCGTGCGCAAGCTCGGGGAGGAGCGGCGCTACGCGCCAGCGCTGGGCGCGCTGCGCCTGGAGCTCCGCGCCCGCGACGACTGGCACCGCTTCTTCTGCCCCCCGAGGGGGGTGGCGCGGGACGTCCAGGTCCACGTCTGCGAGCGTGGCGGAACCTGGGAGCGCGACCACCTGCTCTTCCGCGACTACCTGCGCTCGCACCCGGCGGTGCGGCGGCACTACGTCGAGCTCAAGCGCCAGCTGGCGGAGCGCTGGCGCGACGACCGCTTCGCCTACACGGACGCCAAGGGAGGCTTCATCCAGGACCAGCTGGAGGCGGCCCGCGCCTGGGCCGCGAGGAGCGGCTGGCACCTGCCCTGAGGGGTCCCGTCCGGCGCCCTCACTTGGGCTCGGTGCGCTCCCCCTCCTCCTTGCGGGCGAGCATGAAGAGCAGGTCGGAGAGACGGTTCAGGTAGCGCAGCACCTCCCCGTTCTCCAGTTCGCCGCTCCGCCGCAGGCTGACCGCCCGGCGCTCCGCGCGGCGCACCAGGCTGCGGCCCAGGTCGAGGGCCGCCGCCCCCGGGCTGCCGCCCGGGAGGACGAAGCCCTGGGGCAGCCCCACCGTCGCCTCGAGCTCGTGGACCTCGCGCTCCAGGGCGTCGGCGCGCTCCGGGCCCAGGGTTGGGAAGTGGGCCTCCAGCTTGGCCCGCTGGCCGCTCCCGGTGGCCAGCTCGGCACCCACCGTGAAGCACTCCCGCTCCAGCTCCAGGAGCCGCTCCCGCACCTCGCGGTCGCTGCAGAGGGCGCGGGCCAGGCCCAGCGCGGAGATGGCCTCGTCGAGGGCGCCGTAGGCCTCGGTGCGGGGGTCGTCCTTGGCCACCCGGCCCCCGTAGAGCAGGCTGGTCTCGCCCCCGTCGCCGCCCTTGGTGACGATGCTCTGGGGCAAGCGACGCCTCAGACCGCGGCGGGAAGGACGGGGCTGGCCTCCTCCACCTGCTTGGTGGCGGCCAGGGCGGCGGTGGTGGCGTCGCCCACGGCGGTGGTCACCTGGCGGGTCAGCTGGGCGCGGACGTCGCCGGCCGCGTAGACGCCCGCCACCGAGGTCATCATGTTGGCGTCGGTGAGGTAGTAGCCCTGGGCGTCGTGCTCCGCGTGGTCCGAGATGAGGCCGGTGTTGGGCAGGAAGCCGACGAAGATGAAGACCCCGCCCACCTCCAGCTCTTCCACCCGGCCGTCGCCGCGGCGCAGGCGCAGGCCCCGGACGCGGCTCCCGTCCCCCAGCACCTCCTCCACGACGGCGTCCATCAGGAAGTCGACGCGGCCGTTCTGCCGGGCGCGCTCCACCAGCAGGGGCTGGGCCCGGAACTGGTCGCGGCGGTGGACCACGGTGACCTGGCTGGCGTAGCGGGTGAGGAAGACCGCCTCCTCCAGGGCGGCGTCACCTCCTCCCACCACGGCCAGGTGCTGGCCCTTGAAGAAGGCCCCGTCGCAGACGGCGCAGTAGGAGACGCCGTGCCCGGCCAGCTCCTCCTCGCCCGGGATGCCGAGCTTGCGCGGCTGGCCCCCGGCGGTGACGATGACGGCGCGGGCGTAGTAGGGCTCGCCCTCCTCCAGCTCGATCCGCTTGAAGCCGTCGTCCTGGGGCACGATGGCGGTCACGCGGGCGGCGACCAGCTCGGCCCCGAAGGCGAGGGCGTGGTCGGTCATCCTGGTCGCCAGCTCAGGGCCGGTGATGCGGTCGAAGCCGGGGTAGTCCTCGACGTCCTCGGTGTTGAGCAGCTCGCCGCCGGGGAGCCCGGACTCCAGCAGGAGGGTCCGCTTGAGGGCCCGGCCGGCGTAGAGGGCGGCCGTCAGCCCGGCCGGGCCGGCGCCCACGATGGCGATCTCGTAGCGTCGCTCGTCCAACCTGCACCCCGCTGCTGCGACCCGGGCCCTGCGAAGCGAATCTTACCCAGCCCCAACTCGGCCCAAGCGCCCGCGGGGCGCGCCCGGGCACCGCCTCAGAGGGCGGCCCGGACCCTGGTGCGGCCCAGCCGCGCGGCGGCAGCACGCCCGACCCGGGGCGCCCCCTCGCGGTGCGCGTAGCGCTCCCAGACCTCGTTGCCGCCGCTGCGCCAGTTGACGCTGGGCTTGCTCAGCAGGACCTTGTCGACCCGGTCCGCGTAGCGGCCGACGGCCCCGATCACGGAGTCGATCAGGGTCTCGCCCAGGTAGTGGGGCTTGAGCCCGAGGTCGAGCAGGTGCTGGTGCTTGGCGTTGTAGTAGTGGGCCTCCACCTCGACCCTGGGGTTGGCGATGTGGGAGACCGACGTCTTCAGCCCGTGCTGGGCCCTGGCCTCGGCGACGAGGTCGGCCAGCTGGTTGATGCTGAACTGCTCGGTGAACTGGTTGAAGACCCGGCACTCGCCACGCTCGGCGGGGTTCTGGAGCGCCAGCGTGATGCAGGCCATGGTGTCGCGGATGTCGAGGTAGCCGCGCGTCTGCCCGCCCTTGCCGTAGACGGTGAGGGGCTGGCCCACGGCGGCTTGGACGCAGAACCGGTTGAGCGCCGTGCCCCAGATGGAGTCGAAGTCGAAGCGGGTCATCAGGTCGGGGTCGAGGGCCGTGTCCTCGGTCTCGATGCCGTAGACCACGCCCTGGTTGAGGTCGGTGGCGCGCACGCCCCAGATCCGGCAGGCGAAGTGGATGTTGTTGCTGTCGTGCACTTTGGAGAGGTGGTAGAAGCTGCCCGCCACCTTGGGATAGGGAAGGCGGTCCTTGCGCCCGTTGTGCTCGATCTCGAGGTAGCCCTCCTCGATGTCGATGTTGGGCGTCCCGTACTCCCCCATCGTGCCCAGCTTGATGAGGTGGCAGTCGGGGGCGTGGTCGCGGATGGCGAAGAGCAGGTTGAGGGTGCCGACCACGTTGTTCACCTGGCTGAAGACGGCGTGGTCGCGGTCGATCATGGAGAAGGGGGCGCTGCGCTGCTCGGCGAAGTGCACCACCGCCTCGGGACGGAACTCGGCGAAGACGCGGTCCAGGGCCGGGTAGTCGGTGAGGTCCAGCCTGCGCCACTCGATCCGGCGCCCCGTCAGCTCCGCCCAGCGGCGCGTCCGCTGGCCCATGGAGCGGATCGGCACCAGGCTGTAGGTGCCGCCCTCGCGGTCCCAGCGCCGGCGGGCCAGGTTGTCCACCGCCACCACCCGGTAGCCCAGTCGCGAGAGGTGCATCGCCATCGGCCAGCCGATGTAGCCGTCCGCACCCAGGACCAGCACGGTCCCTTCGCCAGCGCCAGCTCTAGGTGTCATCTCAGATCTCCCAAGGACCGCTCCCGGCCCCGCCCGACGTGGCGGGAGCGCTCCCCTCGCTCCCCGACCCCGGGGCCGCTCCGTCGATGGTGCCAGAGGCCGCGCGAGAGCGTCAATTGAATCGGGGGACGCGGCGAGGATTCTCAGCCACCCCTCAGCCCCCGAGAGAGGGACGGGGCCGCTGTCGCGCCCGTCCCCGGCCGCTCAGGAGTGGAGCCAGGACTGGATCACCGAGTCGACCTCGGAGGTGGGGATGGCGTAGGCGCTGGGCCCGCTCTCCGCCGCCAGGGTGAGGATGCCCACCACCTGGCCCTGGGCGTCCAGGACCGGGCCCCCGCTGTTGCCGGGGTAGATCTGGGCCCCGAGCCGGATCAGGTCGCTGTAGTCGGAGAGCTCACCCGGACCAGCGTCCTCCACGGTGGCGCTCTGGTCCAGGGCCTGGACCGCGGCGTTGGTGACCGGGGCGTGGCCGGTGGCGCCCTGGGAGGCGAGCACGACCAGCTGCTGGCGCTGGGCCGGGAGCGCGTCGGAGATGGGGAAGGCAGCCTCCTGGAAGCCCCAGGCGTGGACCTCGGCCAGGTCCAGCGAGGGGTCCTGGTTGATGACCTGGGCGCTGAACTGGACTCCCGAGGAGAGCACGATGTGGAAGCTCTCCCCCGCCTCGACCACGTGGTCGTTGGTGAGGAAGTCCCCGCTGTCGTCGATGGGCCAGCCGGTGCCCAGCTCCTCGGCCGTGGTCCCGACGGCGACCACGGTCACGATCTCGGGCAGGTCCCGGGTGGCCACCGAGGCCAGCTCCCGGGCCGTGTCCCGGCGCGCCAGCGCGGAGCTGGGCGAGGGCCCCGGGCGCTGCCTCGTCGCGGGATGGATGTGGTTGCCCAGCCCGGTCCCGAAGAAGACCACCGCCGAGCCCACCACCAGGACCAGGAAGACCCCGACCGAGGCCGCCCGGCCGACGGGATGGCGCCGGCC
>JASHRA010000158.1 GCA_030038765.1 Candidatus Dormiibacterota bacterium
GCAGCCCGGCCAGGGTGACGACGAAGGAGGGCAGGTGGAGGCGGGTCACCAGGGTGCCGTGGATCAGCCCCATGGCGGTGGTCGCGGCCAGCCCCAGCAGCACCGCCACGAACCAGGGCAGCCCGGCCGGCCCGACCGCCAGCGCGACCAGGACCGCGCCCAGGCCGGCCACGTAGCCGACCGAGAGGTCGATCTCGCCGAGGAGCAGGACGAACACCTCGGCCATGCCCAGGAGGACGAAGACCACCCCCTGGACCAGGAGGTTGGTGATGTTGCCCGCGGAGAGGAAGAGCTGGTTCTGGGTCTGGAAGATGACCACGATGGCGGCCAGCCCGATGACGATCGGGAGGACGCCGGCGTCGCCGCCCCGGACCCGCTTCCACCAGGCCTGGGTGTACTCGCGCATGGAGTGGGCGACCATCTCCGGGGCCAGCACCAGGGCGGCCTCGGCGGCGTTCCTGTCCCCCAGGACCTCGGTCTCGAGCGGCTGGTCGCGGCCGTCCTGGCCCGGCTCCGCCTCCCCCAGGCTGGGCGGCGGTCCGCTGGGGCGGGCCACGCTCAGGCCCGCAGCTCGCCGGCGGGGCCGGCCGAGAAGTGCTCCGAGCGCCCCGTCGTCATGTACTCAACCGCCAGCCGGGTGTTGAACTCCGAGGCCGGGCCGGCGGCCACGACCAGGCCGAGGCGGGCGATGGCGATGCGGTCGGCCACGGCGAAGACGTCGTTGAGGTTGTGGGAGACCATCAGAACGGTCACCCCGCGCGCCGCCAGCCGGCGCACCAGCTCCAGCACCATGGCGGTCTGGGCCACGCCCAGGGCGGCCGTGGGCTCGTCCAGGATCACCAGTTCCGACTTGGCCATGACCGCCCTGGCCACCGCCACCGTCTGGCGCTGGCCGCCCGAGAGTGAGGCCACCGGCTGGCGGATGGAGCGGATGGTGGTGACTGCGAGCGACTCCAGCGTGCGCCGGGCGGTGATCTCCATGGTGACCTCGTCGAGGACCCCGAAGGTGGTCGCCTCGTGGCCCAGGAACATGTTCTGGACGATGTCCAGGTTGTCGCAGAGGGCGAGGTCCTGGTACACGGTCGTGATCCCCAGGGCGGCCGCCTCCCGGGGGCTGTGGACCCTCACCTCGTGCCCCTTCCAGAGGATGGTGCCGGCGTCGGGCGGCCAGATCCCCGAGATGGTCTTGATCATGACCGTCTTGCCCGCGCCGTTGTCGCCCACCAGGGCCGTCACCTGGCCCGGTGGCACCACCAGGTCCACCCCTCCCAGGGCCTGCACCGCGCCGAAGCTCTTGTAGAGACCGCGCAGCTCCAGCACCGGCGCCTCCGCACCCGAGGAGGCCGGGGGCAGCGTGCCCTCGGCCTCCCCGGGCCCCCGGCCCGAGCCGGTCATGGAGGCGTCACTCGGTGCGGAGTCGCTGATGGCTGGGGGTCAGGGCTTGATCCCAGCCGCCTTGCAATCCTTGGCGAAGCTGCCAGCGCAGAGCTGGAATGCGGGCACGAAGTCGTCCGCGATCACCGTCGAGTTCATGTTCTTGGCCGTGACCCACTCCGGGGTCAGCAACACCGAGGGCACGGAGACGTGCTCGGTCGTGTCCTCGGTCGAGGAGTTGACCAGCGAGGCCGGCGGCGTCTTGCCGGCGCGGAGGTAGAGGGCCACGGCCACGGCGGCCTGGGCCTCCTCGTAGATGGGCTTGTAGACGGTGCCGCACTGGTAGCCGCTGAGCACGTTCTGCAGCCCCACCAGGGTCGCGTCCTGGCCGGTGGTGGGGAAGGTCTTGGCCTTGATGTGGAGGCTCTGCAGGTAGGTGATGATGGGAGCGCCGGTCTCATCGTTCGGGATCACCGCCGAGTTGATGTTGCTGTGGGCGGTGTAGGCCTGCTGGAACTCGGTGAGAGCGGTCGGGGGATCCCAGGTGTCGGCGGTGTTCTCCACGTCCACGTACTTGCCCGACTTGAAGTAGGGCTTGAGCACGGAGAGGTAGCCCTCGGCGAACAGGGTGGCGTTGTTGTCCGTCGCCGCGCCGTGCATCACCACCACCTGCGGCTTCTTGAGGTGCCAGGCCTTGACGCAGCTGACGAAGCCCTGGCCGATCAGCTTGCCGACCTTGACGTTGTTGAAGCTCACGTAGTACTGGCGGCTGCCGCCCAGCGTCAGCCGGTCGTAATCGACCACGGGCACGCCGTGGGCCTTGGCGTAGGTCTCGATCTGGGCCCCGACGCCGGAGTCGAGCGGGTCCATGATCAGCACCCGGGCGCCGGCGCTGATGTCGGACTCGGCGTCGGTGAGCTCGGTGGAGTCGCTGCCCTCAGCGTTCTCGACCACGATCTGGGAGGCCGACAGGCCGGCGATCTGCATGGCCGTGGTGAGGAAGGGCTGGTCGAATTCCGTGTAGCGGGCCGAGCTGACCGTGTCGGGAAGGATCGCGGCCACGCTCCCGTGGCCCTCCTTGGCCAGTCCCTTGAGGTCCTCCATGGCCGCGAAGCTCCTGGTCAGGGAGTTGGCGCTGATGGTCCCGCTGGCGGCCAGGACCCGCGTGGGCGAGGCCCCGGTGGCGGCCGACCCGACGGCCGCTATCAGCACCGCGATGATGGCGAGCGCGCCCAGGAGTGCGGACCGGGCGCCGCCGAACAAGTGACCTCGGACCCTCGTCGAACTTCCCATGCTGGCTAGCTCCTTACGTGCGCGCATGCCTTCCTTTCCGTTCCTTCAGCAACCCAGAGCCGCGTCGGGACGCCGACCGTCGCCCGCCGGCGCCGGCGGGAGCGCGGAAGGCCGCGCATCGAGCTCGCGTGCGCGGTGAAACCCGCCCCCTCGAGGGCAGCAGCACCGACCCCGCCAACTCCACCAGCCAACCAGCCCGCCCCGTGTCGAGGCCGCCCGAGAGGGCGGCTCCTGCTCGGCCAGCGGGGAGCATATGTTGTGGCCCACAACTTGTCAAGCGCCCTCCCCGACGGCGCCGGGAGCGGCCCGCCGGGACGCCTCCCGAGCTCAGGCGACCAGCTGGTGCAGCGCCACCAGGATCATCAGCAGCCCCGCCAGCAGGGGCCCGTAGCGGTGCAGCCAGCGTGCCAGCACCTCGATCCCGATCAGGTTCCCGAGCCAGATGTTGAGGTAGCCGAAGGCGGTGACGGTGACCACCACCGGCGCCAGCAGGGCCCGCTGGGAGACGGTGGCGCCAAAGCCGTTGGCCACGTTGGTGAAGGAGAGGCCGAAGCCGAGGGCGATGCCGGCGCGCCAGCCGGGAGGATCAGGCCGCCCGGCCCGATGGTCGCGGCGGAGCCGAGGACGCAGGTAGCCGGCATACCAGTAGCCGACCCCGACCGCCATCAGGACGGCGCAGGAGACCTTGGACGAGGTCCCGGCCGGCAGGTAGCGGGCGACCAAGGTGCCGCCCAGGGCTCCCGCCAGCACGGTGCAGAGCCCGATGGCGTTGACCAGCAGGTTGACGCGGTGGGGGAAGTGCACCCCGAGCATCCCGTAGGCCATGCCCACACCCAGGTTGTCGAGGTTGGAGGCGACGCCGATGAGGACGGCAGTGAAGAGCAGGGCGCTCCAGTCCATGACCACCCCTGGTCGGGCACCGCCCGGTGCCGGCCTGTAGCGAAGTGAAAAACGGGCAGCGCTCCGGGTGCGTCGGGGTCGGCCAGGCGAGCTCACGGGCCCGGGCTGTGCCCCCCAAGTGTAGTCCTGCGCCGCGCCCTCGCCCCACCCCCGAGAGCGGTCCCAGCGCGGCTCCTCGGCGGGCGCTCCCGGTTACCCTAGAGAGCGTCGGCGACAGCGTCGCCGGCGTCGCGCCCGCCCCCTGCCGGAGGAGAGGATGTCGGTCTCCAGGCCCCGACCGCGCGTCGCCATCATCGCCCACGACGGCAAGAAGGCGGACCTCGTGGCCTTCGCCACCTACAACCGCGAGCGGCTGCGCACCTGTGACCTGCTCGCCACCAGCACCACCGGCAGCCTGCTCCAGGAGAAGGTCGGGCTCGACGTGCAGCGGGTGCGTTCGGGACCGCTCGGGGGGGACGCCCAGGTGGCGGCGCGGGTCGTCGAGGGGGAGGTGGACGCGGTCATCTTCATCGTCGACCCGCTCGGCAAGCACCCGCACGACCCGGACATCCAGACCCTGCTGCGGATCTGCAACGTCCACGACGTGCCGCTGGCCACCAACGTCTCCACCGCCGACGTGCTGATGGGTTCGGAGGTGCTCTGGGAGAAGGCCAGCAGGCGCGCCGCCGCCCGGCAGCAGCGGCGGGACCCGGACCTGTCGGCGGCGCTGCTCGGCGCCGACGGGACCGGGTCCGACTGACGCCCGGCCCGCACCCTCAGGGGCGGAGCGCGGCCAGTCCCTCGGCGAACGCCTCCGAGTAGGTCGGAAACGGGAGCACGGTGTCCCCCAGGAGGGGCAGGGGAAGGGCGGCCCGGATCGCCAGCGTGGCCCAGCTGACCATCTCGTCCGCCCCCGGGCCGCAGACCGAGGCCCCCACCAGGACCCCCCGCTCCAGGTCCGCCAGCAGCACCAGCGCCCCCTGCTCCACGTCCTCGGTCTGGCTCCGGGCCAGGCGCCGCAGCTGGGTCACGGAGCAGCTGATGTCGAGGGCCAGCTGGCCGGCCCGGACCCGGGTCAGGCCCACCGCGGCCACCGGCGGGTCGGTGTAGACGACGCGCGGCAGGGCCCGGTAGTCGGCCGCCACCGTCTCCCCGCGCAGGGCCCGCGCCAGGAGCCGGCCCTGGTAGGTGGCGGTGTGGGTGAAGGGGGCGATCCCGGTCACGTCCCCGGCGGCCCAGAGGTGACCCTGCCCCTCGACCCTGAGGTCGGGAGCGGTGGCCAGCCGGTCGGCGTCCTCGGCGATCCCGTAGACCCCGAGGCCGATGCCCTCGAGGTTGGGGCGGCGGCCCGCCGCCAGCAGCAGGACCTCGGCCTCCAGCACCTCCCCCGAGCCCAGCCGGAGGCTCACGCCGGCGCCCGCGCCCCGGCCGCAGGATCCGACCTCGGCGCCCAGGCGCAGCTCCACGCCCTCGCCGGAGAGCACCTCGGCCATGCCCTCCCCCAGCTCGGGCTCCTCGTCACCGAGCAGGCGGGGTGCCTGCTCCACGACCGTGACCCGGGAGCCGAAGCGGGTGAGCACCTGGGCCAGCTCACAGCCCACCGGGCCTCCGCCCAGGACCAGGACGCTGCCCGGCAGCTCGGAGGAGCTGAGGAGCCGGTCGCTGGTCCAGGCGTCGACGTCCGCGAGCCCCTCGATGGGCGGCCAGGCCGGGCGGGAGCCGGTGGCGATGACGACGTCGCGGGCCCGGTAGCGCTCGCCCCCCACCTCGACCACGCACGGCTCCACCAACCGGCCCCGGCCGCGCACCGTGGTGCAGCCCAGCCTGGTCAGCTCGCGCTCGTGGCCGCGGTCGTCCCTGAACTCAGCGACCCGGTCCCGGCGCCGCACCGCGGCCGAGTAGGCCCGGGCGGCGGAGCGCCGCCGGCCCAGCTCCCGGCGCCGCTCCCGGGCCGCGTGGAGCATGGCCTTGCTCGGCATGCAGGTGACGAAGGGGCACTCGCCGCCGAAGCGGGCCGCCTCGACCACCACCGCGGAGCGCCCGCCCAGTCCCTCGCCGCAGAGGGCCTCGGCCGCCGAGCCGCCACCCAGGACGAGGACGTCCGCGTCGGGCCTGTCCCGACTCTAGGCGGGGCCGCCCTCAGCGCGTCCTCAGCCGATGGCGCAGCTCAGCTGGTGGCCCCGGCGGTGGTGGGCACGGCCGAGCGCCAGGCGGCGAAGTCCGGCACCTCCCCGCGGACCACCCGCAGGTACCACCCCTGCAGCTCGCTGGTGATGGGGCCGGGATGGCCGTCGCCGAGCGGGCGTCGGTCGATCTCCACCACCGGCGCGATCTGGACCCCGGTGCCGCAGAGGAAGGCCTCGTCGGCGGCCAGCACCTCGCTCCGGTCCAGCTGGCGAACCTCCAGCGGCCAGCCGCGCTCGCGGGCCATGGCGATGACCGAGTCACGGGTCACCCCCACCAGCAGGTCGTCACTGACGGGAGGGGTGACCAGGGTGCCGTCGATGACGGCGAAGAGGTTGGCCGAGGAGGCCTCGGCGACGTGGCCGTCGGCGGTCAGCATGAGGGCCTCGTCGCAGCCCTGCTGACGCGCCTCGTCGGCCGCCAGCGCGGCGTTGAGGTAGGCGCCGGTGGGCTTGGCCCGGGCCGGGATGGCGATGTCGTCGATGCGGCGCCAGCTCGAGGTGGCGAGTCGGAGACCCTTGTGGATGTCCAGGTAATCGCCCATGGGGATGGCGTACATGCAGAGCTCGGCCGGGATCCCGGAGAGGGTGACCTTGATGGTGTGCCCGGCCTTGTAGATGATCGGGCGGACGTAGGCGTCCTGCTCGAACCCGTTGCGCGCCAGCAGCTCGAGCACCAGCTCCGAGAAGCGCTCCACGGTGAGCGCCGGGTCCGGCTCCAGGCGCAGGATGCGGGCCGAGCGCAGGATGCGCAGCGCGTGCTCCCGGAGCCGGGTCACGTAGAGGCGCTCCTGCTCCCGGTTCCAGTAGGCGCGGATGCCCTCGAAGCAGCCGGTCCCGTAGTTGAAGGCGTGGGTGGTTATGGGCAGCCTGGCCTGGTCCAGGGGCAGGAACTCACCGCCGAAGTAGGCGACATCACCGGGCTCGCTCATCCGCCACCTCCATCAAGGCCCCGCCTTCCCGGCCCGGTGCGAGTGGACCGAGGTCCCGACCCCGTCAGCCGCCGGCACCCGTCCCCCCCTGGCCCCTCAGGTCCAGCAGGGCCTGCCGCGGCGGGTTGAAGACGTCGTACTCCAGGCACGCGAGCTCGTGGGTGCAGGCGCGGTGGGGCACGTTGGCCGGGATCACCGCCACCATCCCCGGTCGCAGCAGACGGACCTCGCCGTCCAGCTCGAACTCCAGCTCGCCCTCGACCACCAGCGTGATCTGCTCCTCGTCATGGGCGTGAAGGGGAGCCTCGGTGTGGGGGGAGAAGCGGACCGCGTTGACCATGGTGGTGGGGCCCAGCACCGGGCGGAACTCCAGCCCGGGGACGAAGACCACCGGTTCCACGTCCCGGCTCGGGTCGAGGAACTGGCCCGGCCGCTCCGGCGCCCGGCCCTCACCCGGCTTCGCGAAGTAGCGCTCGGCGAGACCCATAGCTCCAGCTCCTCCCTGTGGCCCGTCCGCTCCCTGGGAACGCCTCGCCCCAGATGGCACATGATAGCCGCGGACCCCTGGCCGGGCTAACATCGGAGGGGTCCCGCTGGCCTCTGGGCTCCATGCCGAACGCCGGAGCGCGGGACGGCCTTACTGGCCTCACCGCAGCCTAGGGAGGGTAGCCGATGCCCGAAGCAGCCAGCGCGCCCGCGGGCACCCGGGTCCAGCACCTGGTTCTGTTCCGCTTCCGCGAGGAACCGGGCCCGGACGTCGAGGAGGAGATGCGGCGCCAGATCGCCGCCTGGGCCGGCGCCGTCCCGGGGCTGCGACGGCTGCGCTTCGGCCGGGACGTGGGCGGTCGCGCCGACGGCTACCAGTTCGGGCTCCTCACCGAGTTCGTGGACCAGGCCGCCCTTCAGGCCTACCTGGGCCACCCGCTGCACCTGCCCTTCCTGGCCTGGGTCACGGCCCGTCCCATCGACGTGCTCCGCTTCGACTACGCCCTCACCGCCGAGACCGGCCTCCTGGAGCCGCCCGAGGCCTGAGCCCCAGGGCCGGCTCAGCGGGCCCGCACCACGAGGGTGCTGGCCAGCTTGTCCATCCAGCCCTCCTTGCGGCCGTCGAAGGCGACCCAGATGAAGCCCAGGAGGATGCAGAGGGCTGAGATGACGTAGCCGACGAAGCGGACCAGCGCCTGGGAGAGCCTCGGTCGGTCCCCGGTGCTGGCGTCGATCACCTTCACGCCCACCAGCTGCTGCCCCAGCGAGGCGCCCCAGCTGCTCCACAGCCAGGTGAAGTAGACGATCTCCAGCACCAGCACCACGAGGTCCACGGCCGCGGTGCTGCCGTGGAAGACGACGGTGCTGCCCCCGACCACCGTGACCTGCCTCGTGGACCAGATGAGGGAGAGCCCGAAGCTGATGGCGAAGAAGAGGAGCCAGTCGACGAAGAACCCGGCCAGGCGGATCCAGAAGCCGGCCAGGACCACGCCCCCGGGCAGCCCGGAAGGGACCCGGGCCGAGTCCAGGTAGGCGCCCGGCGGGGGCGGCCCGGGCGCCGCTGGGCTCCAGCCCGGCGGCGGTGAGGGAGGGCCCGGCGGCGGCGGCGTGCTGTCGGTCAAGTGAACTCCGGTGGAACGGCGACGGTCGGCCTGGCCTGATCGGGGCCGAGGGTAGCCGGGGAGCGCAGCGGCGTCAACGCCGGTGGCTCGGGCGGGGCCCCCGAGATCGTCGTTAACACCGCCTTTATCCGCCCCTAACATCGCCCTAACCTCGACTTCCCACCATGGGTCCGTGTCACAGAGGGCGGTGGCCGCCAGCGTTGTCCAGGCGCTCGACGATGCCCCCTTCAGCCGCTTCCACCTGAGGGCGGTGCTGACCGCGGGCACGGGCTTCTTCACCGACGCCTACGACCTCTTCATCATCGGCACCGTCCTGGCCCTGATCCGGACCGAGTACCACCCCTCGCCGGTGCTGGTGGGGCTGATCGGCAGCACCGCGCTGCTGGCCGCCTTCCTCGGCTCCAGCGTCTTCGGCCGGGTGGCGGACCTCTTCGGGCGCAAGAAGATCTACGGCCTGGAGGCGGCCATCATGGCCGTGGCCGCGGTCGGCAGCGCCCTCTCCCCGAACCTGCTCTGGCTGATCGG
>JASHRA010000159.1 GCA_030038765.1 Candidatus Dormiibacterota bacterium
GTCACCCTGCGCGGCGTCAACATGAGCGGGACCGAGTACGCCTGCGCCCAGAACCACAGCGACGACCCCTTCGGGGGCCAGCCCGAGGCCAGCCCCCGGACCTGGGCCGCGATGCGCGCCTGGCACATCAACGTGGTCCGGCTGCCCCTCAACGAGGACTGCTGGCTGGGCATCAACGGAGCCCGGGTGGGAGGGAGCGCCTACCGCGGCGCCATCGAGGGCCTGGTCCGGGGACTTGAGGACTCCGGCTTCTACGTCATCCTCGACCTGCACTGGTCGGCGCCCGGCTCCCAGCTGGCGCTGGCCCAGAACCCGGCCCCCGACGAGGACCACTCGCCCGCCTTCTGGGCCAGCGTGGCGGAGACCTTCGGGCACGACCGGAACGTCATCTTCGACCTCTTCAACGAGCCCTACTTCCGCTGGCTGGCACAGGGCTCACCGAGCCAGTGGGACTGCCTCTGGCACGGTTGCACGGAGACGCGCTACGCGACCGGGGGCGAGCCGGCCACGGTGGCCGCGGACTGGCGCACCGCCGGCATGGACCAGTTGATCCGGACGGTGCGCCGGGCCGGCTCCCAGAACCTTCTGCTGGTGGCGGGGCTGCGCTGGGCCAACGACCTCTCCGGCTGGCTCAAGGGGCGGCCCCACGACGCCGACCTGGCCGTCTCCTGGCACTCCTACCCGGACAACCGCTGCGCCGACGAGAAGTGCTGGCAGCGGCAGGTGGCCCCCCTGGCCGCGCGCGTGCCGGTGCTGCTGACCGAGACCGGGGACCGGACCGAGGCCCCGGCGCGCTATCTGCCCCGGCTGCTGCCTTGGTGCGACCGGCACCAGATCGGCTACCTGGCCTGGACCTGGAACGCCTGGGCCAAGGCGAGCAACGTGCTGGTCACCAACATGGAGACGGGCGCCCCCACGCCCGGCGAGGGCGCCTACTTCAAGCAGCACCTGCTCCAGCTGTGGCGACAAGAGCGGCGCTGAGGCCCGGCCCCGGGTGAGGCGCTGGGCGCTGCCGCTGACCCTGCTGGCCCTGCTGGCGCTGGCCGGGGGCCTCTTCCTCGCCCTCCGCCCGGCCCCGGCGCCACCGGCCCAGCGCATCACCGCGGTGCACGTCTCCGGGAACCGGCTGGTGGACCAGGCGGGGGCCGGAGTGCGGCTCCTGGGCGTCAACCGCTCCGGGACCGAGTACCGCTGCCTGCGCTCGGGGATCTTCTACGGCCCCACCGGCGAGGCCTCGGTCCGGGCCCTGGCCGCCTGGCACCTGGACGCCGTGCGCATCCCCCTCAACGAGGACTGCTGGCTCGGGATCAACGGCGTCAACCCGCTCTACTCCGGCGCCGCCTACCGGAGCGCGGTGGCGAGCTACGTGGCCCGCCTCAACGCCCGGGGCCTGGTCGCCATCCTGGCCCTGGACTGGTCGGCGCCGGGGGCCGAGCTGGCGACCAGCGGGCGGCAGATGGCGGACGAGTCCCACGGCCCCGCCTTCTGGAGCTCGGTGGCGGCAACCTTCCGATCTCGGCCCGACGTCCTCTTCGACCTCTACAACGAGCCCTTCGGGATCAGCTGGTCCTGCTGGCTCACGGGCTGCCGGCTGGCGGCCGGCTGGCGCACCGCCGGCATGCAGCAGCTGGTCTCGGCGGTGCGCGTCGCGGGCGCCGACCAGCCCATCCTGGTCGGCGGGCTGGGATACGCCAGCGACCTCTCCGGCTGGCGCGCCCACGAGCCCCGCGACCCCCGCCACCAGCTGGTGGCCAGCGTCCACGTCTACCCCGGGACCGGCTGCGCCAGCCGCAGCTGCTGGACCGGCAGCCTGGCCCCCCTCTCCCGGCACGTGCCCCTGGTGGCGGGCGAGATCGGCGAGTACGACTGCGGCTCGGGCTACGTCGACGGCTTCATGGCCTGGGCCGACCGCCACCGGGTCTCCTACCTGGGCTGGGCCTGGGACACGGGCGGCGGCTGGGAGTGCGCCACCGGTCCCTCCCTGATCAGCTCCTGGAGCGGGCGCCCCACCCCCTACGGGTCGGGCCTGCGCCGGCACCTGGACCAGCTCTGGCGGCGCGGGACGGCGCCCTACCTGACGCGCTGAGCCGCCGCCTCAGAGCGGGGCCGGACCCACGATGCGGTAGAGGCGCCAGCGGTAGGAGGCCGCGCCCCGGCCCAGCTGGGCCACCCGGCGGGCGAAGCCGTCCCCGCTGCGCCAGAAGCCGGGATAGCGCCGGTTGACCGCGTCCAGCCGGCCCTCGCCGCTGGGCATGGGGACCAGGAAGTAGCCCACCCCATAGGCCTGGGGGTCGTTGAGGGCGGCCTCGAAGTCCTCGTCGCTGGTGATCACGAAGAGTTTGGGGTCGGGGCTGTCGACCACGATCGGGAAGCCGAGGAAGGAGTCGACCAGGACCAGCCGGTGGGAGCGGTCGAGGCGCTCCACCTCCCGCCCCAGGCCCAGCTCCTGGTGGATCCGGCCGGCGTAGCTGCCGTCGGTCACGGGGCGGTCGGCCAGCGCCGCCCGGACCACGGCATGCTCCATCCCGGGCCCGCCCAGGATGGGGTTGGACATGGCCGCGAGGCTGGCCGGCGTGCTCGCCGCCAGGGCCCCCAGGACCAGCGCCCCCAGCGCCGCCCGCCGCCGCGGCGAGCGGACCAGGCCGAGCGCGTAGGCGGCCAGCACGAAGCTGCTGGGGATGGCGGTCATGAAGTAGCGGAGGAGGAGGTCGAGACCGCCCCGGTGGGCCAGGTAGAGCATCACCAGGAGGGCGGCGGCGGTGCTCAGCGTGAGCGCCGCGGCGAGCCAGAACTGGCGCCGCCGCAGCCCCATGAGGAGGGCCAGGGCGGCGATCGGCAGGTAGGCGGGGTAGAGGGGCAGGACCTCGCCGGCGACGGTGCGGACGGCCGCCGTCCAGCCCTCGGGCCGGCTCCCGATGGCGTGGGTCTGGGAGAGGTTGCCGTAGACGCTGGTGAGGAAGTCCAGGGGGTTGTGCATGACGAGGGCGTTGGCGCCGATCCAGAAGAGCACGGCGAGCGCCACCGGCAGGCCGTAGAGGAGGAGGCGGGCCTCGGTCCGGCGCCAGGGCTGCTGCCGCCGCCGCTCCGCCACCAGCAGCACCGGCGGGACCAGGGCGGCGAAGGCCCAGGCCTCGTAGCGGACCAGCGTGGCCAGCGCCACCGCCACCCCCAGCGCCACCAGCAGAGAGTCCCGGGGCGAGCGCAGCCAGCGCAGCAGGATCAGGCTGCAGAGGAGCAGGAAGAACATGAGCGGGATGTCGCTCATCCCGTTGGCGCTGTAGAAGGCGACCATCGGGTTCAGCACCCAGGCGCCCACCAGGGGCAGGCGCAGGCGCCGTCCCAGGCCGGCGTCGCGCAGCAGCAGGTCGCAGAGCACGGCCCCGCCGGCGCCGAAGCAGGAGGTCTCGATGCTGCCCGCGAAGGCGCGGCTGACGAGCCAGGGAGCCAGCCCCCGGAGGGCCACCAAGGGCAGCTCCAAGAAGCTGGTGAGCGGGTTGAGCACGAGCCCGATGGCGGCCAGGTGCGGGTCCCGCGAGAAGAGGACGAAGAAGGCGTTGCTGGTGGCGGCGAGCCCGTCCACGGAGATGAAGTGGAGGTGGAAGGCGAGGTACCAGGCGAGGGCCAGGTCGCAGCCCAGGGCCACCACGAAGACGAGCAGCAGCTCGGGGTCCAGCCGCCGCGCCCGGCCCTCCCCCGGCGAGGAGGTGAGGGCCCGGGGCTCGGGGCGTGCCTCCCGGGGCCGGCTGGGCGCCGGGGCGGGGGTCGGCGGAGGCGCCACCTGGGTCACGCCTCGGGCCTCCCGGGCGAGGCGGTCAACCGCGCCGCGCCCCGCGGGGCCTCGGCCTGCGCCAGCCCGTGCGTCGTCTTCTCCCAGTAGACGTGGTCGGTGGCCAGCTGGACCAGGGCCTTGGTCATGGCCAGGCTGATCATCACCCAGTAGACGGGGTAGACCAGGGCCAGCCGCGCCAGCCGGTAGGAGCCGCTCTGGACGGCGCACCAGAGGGTGACGTAGAGGAAGAAGAAGTTGCCCAGCAGCAGCTCCAGCATGGCCAGGTAGTAGGTCTCGGGGGGGAAGAGCGCCCCCACCGCGGGCGGCTGGCCCACCAGCCAGACCACGATCAGGCCCCAGAGCAGGAGGTTGAGCAGGGCCGAGAGGTAGGTGCCCAGCAGCGTCACCTGGATCGAGACCCAGCCCCTCGTGCCCAGCTCCCGCCAGAGGCGCCAGGGGTGGCGCATGTTGACCAGCCAGGTGACGAAGTAGCCCTTGCCCCAGCGGGAGCGCTGCTTGGTCCAGTTGACGAACTCGCTGTTGGCCTCCTCCCAGGTGACGGAGTCGACGATGACGGTGCGGAAGCCGGCCCGGTGCAGGCGCACCCCGAGGTCGGCGTCCTCGGTGACGTTGAAGGCGTCCCAGGCCCCGAGGGCCCGCAGCAGCGCGGTCGGGAAGTGGTTGGAGGTCCCGCCCAGGGGGACCGGGAGGCCCAGGCTGACGAGGCCGGGGAGGAAGTAGCGGAAGAAGCTGAGGTACTCCAGGGCGAACCAGCCGGTGAGCCAGTTCTGGGCCCAGTTGTGGAAGCCGAGCTGGGCCTGGACGCAGCCGAGCCGGTCGTCGCCGCGGCGGAGGTGGCGGTGGAAGACGGCCAGCGCCTTCTTCAGCTGGTCCGGCTCGGGGCGGTCCTCGGCGTCGAAGATGACCACGTACTGGCCGCGGGCCAGCAGCAGGCCGTAGTTGCAGGCCTTGGGCTTGGTCCGGGGCCCCACGTCGGGCACCGTCACCACCTCGCAGAAGCGGGGCAGGGACAGCGCGCCCAGGCAGTTGCGGGTCTCGGTGTCGTCGGCCTCCAGCAGCAGCTTGACGTCCAACTTCGCCTTGGGGTAGTCGAGCTGGGCCAGCTGCTGCAGCAGCTGGGGCACGATCGCCGCCTCGTGGTAGAGGGGACAGAGGACGGTGTAGGTGGGCAGCTTGCCCAGCCCCTCCAGCTCCTCCGCAGCCACCGGCTCACCGGCGCCGGCCCGGGCCCCGCGGACGACGACGCGGGTCCGGAAGAGGGCGGCGACGGCGTAGGCGAGGGTGACCACGCCCATGGCCACGGTCAGGGTAAGAGCGGTCCAGCGCACCAGCCCCCAGGTCAGCCCGGCCGCCAGCGCCAGCCCCAGCGCCAGCTGCCAGCGGCTCAGGAGGCGGGCGGCGGAGGCGCCCCGGTCGTAGGCCTCGGTGAGGTGGCAGGCGGCTCCCGCCAGCTCCCGCCCCCAGAGCTGGAGCTGGAGGCGGCGCAGCCGGGAGGGGGGCATGGTCACCCAGCGGACAGGGTCCCGGGAGAGGCGCGAGACCAGCGCCCTGACCCGGGCCTGGCGCGGATCCGAGGCGGCCACCCAGAGGGCTCCCTGGTACCGGCGGAGGGGCAGCACCTCGAGCGCCACCGCCTGGTCGAGGGCCAGGCCGCGGCAGCAGTCGGGGTCGACGTCGCCGGGCTCGACCCGCACCAGGGGCAGGTCCCAGGACGCGGCCAGCTCGGACCAGACCTCGTCCTCCTCGGCCCAGCCCTCCGCCACCAGCAGCTCTCCCAGGCGCGCCGGATCCGAGCGCTGCCGCGCCAGTGCGCTCCGCAGGTGGCGCCGGCTGAGCGCCCCGTGCGCCACCAGCCGCTCCCCCAGCAGCCCCCGGGAGGGGGTCGCCACCGTCAACTGCCCGCCCCCGCCGCCGACTCGGTGGCCGAGGTGAGTTGGCTGGCGGCCGCGGCCAGCTCACGGTCGACAGTCCCGTAGGCGCCGCCCGGGTCGGGAGCGGCGACGGCGGCTCCGCTCCCGACCAGGTTCTCCACCGGCAGCACCAGCTCCTGGAGGGCGGTCTGCCCGGGGTCGGCCGCGGGCGCCCGGGCCGCCCCGCCGGAGAGGGGAGAGCTGAGCAGGATCAGCTCGCTGGCGCTCCGGCCCCGCCAGCGCACCGGCCAGCTCCATTCGATCCCCGCCCAGCGCCGGTGGCTGCGGGCGTCGACGTAGTTGAGCAGGGTGCCGCTGAGCCCGGGGGCTATGGCCACGGCCCGGGTGCCGCGCAGGCCCGTGATCTGGAACACGTAGGAGGTCTGGGTCGGGGCCGAGCCCAGGTCGACGCCGGGGCGGGCCAGCACCACCTGGGCGAAGAGGCTCCCACTGTGGCCCCGCTCCCGGACCCGGTAGCGGCGGTAGCTGGCCCCGCTGCCGAAGTAGGCGGGCGCGTTGGCGTAGTCGGCCACCAGGCGCAGCCGCCAGCCCGCCGGCAGGCCCGAGCCCGAGCCCATGGCGCTGAGGCTGGGCTGGCCGCCGCCGTCCATGAAGCGCGAGTAGACGGTGAGGCCCTGGTCGGCGGCAGCGAAGGCCAGGACCACCGCCAGCCCGGCCAGCAGCGAGGGCAGCACCACGGCGGCGGCGAGGAGGTAGCTCGGGTTGTGGGTGACCCGCGAGCTCGCCGCGTCCTGGGACAGCGCC
>JASHRA010000015.1 GCA_030038765.1 Candidatus Dormiibacterota bacterium
CAACGGGGTGGCGCACGAGTCCGGCCCGGCGGTCCTCGGCGCCGCCGCCCGGGCCCTGGCGCACAGCTCCAGCTACGAGATCCAGGCCAGGTCGGGAAGCGGAACCAGCCTGCAGTCGATGGACTTCGAGGTGGCCGGCCCGGACCGGGGCGAGGGCCGCTTCGTGTCCCCGACGCTGAGCTTCGACGCCGAGGAGGTGGGCGGGCGCGACTACTTCCGCAGCGCCCAGCTCTGGGCCTCGGTGGGCGGGGCCCCGCTCCAGTCCGCGCTGGGGGACCGCTGGGTCTGGGTGGCCGCCTCCAGCGCCAGCGCCACCCAGCTGACCCAGGCCTTCGCTACCCTGACCAGCGCCAAGCTGCTGGCGGCCCAGCTCACGGCCCACGACAGCGGCGCGGTGAGGGGTCGCGCCACGGAGCTGCGGGGCCAGCCAGCGGTGTCCGTCACCGAGGCCGGCGGCGGCACCTTCTACGTCGCCGCCACGGGCGCTCCCTACCCCCTCTTCTGGCGCCGTGGCAGCTCCAGCACGGTCAGCCTCAGCCACTTCGGCCAGCACTTCCGGATCCGGGCCCCGCGCCGGGCCCTCAGCCTCACCGCCATCCTCGGCGGCTGAGCCGCCTAGGATCGGCGGGTGGACCTGCCCCGGCTGCTCGCCTTCTGCGCCGTGGCCGCGGTGATCATCGTCATCCCCGGCCCCAGCGTCCTCTTCATCGTCAGCCGGGCGGTGACCCTGGGCCGGCCGGCGGCCCTGGCCACGGTGCTGGGCAACAGCGTCGGTGAGTTCTGCCAGGTGCTGGTGGTGGCCCTGGGGCTGGGCCAGCTGCTGGAGCGCTCGGCCCCGGCCTTCACGGCGGTGAAGCTGCTGGGCGCCGCCTACCTCTGCTACCTCGGCGTCACCACCTGGCGCCAGCGGCGCGCCCCCGGGCCTCCCGGCCGGGCCGGGGAGGGTCCCCGGGGCGGACGGGTCCTGCTCGACGGCTTCCTGGTCGGGGTCAGCAACCCCAAGTCCATGGTCTTCATCGCCGCCGTCCTGCCCGAGTTCGTGGACCCGCGCCTGGGCCACCTGGGGCTGCAGCTGCTGCTGCTGGGGCTGGCCTGGGTCGGGATCGCGCTCTGCTCCGACAGCGTCTGGGGGCTGGCCGCGGGCAGCGCCCGGGGCTGGCTGGGCGGGCGCCCGCGGCAGCTGGAGCGGGCCCACCGCGCCAGCGCGGTCGTGATGGTGGCGCTGGGGCTGGGGCTGGCCCTCACCAGCCGCAGCAGCTGAGCCGGGCCGGGGACCCGCTCAGAGCGGGCGCAGCTCCATCGCGCCCCGGCTCAGCGCCGCCTGCCCGGCGGCGGTGGCCGCGCTCAGCCGCACCCGGGCCAGCTCCTCCTCGGACTCGGTGACCTCGGCCCGGCAGCAGAGCTCCTCGCCCGAGGCGACCGGGGCGGAGAAGCGGCAGGCGACGCGGGCGACGCGGACGCCGTCGGGGAGCGCGCCCTCCGCCAGGGCGCAGACCACGCCCAGGGTGAGCAGGCCGTGGGCGATGGTGGAGGGGAGCCCGGCCCGGCGCGCGAACTCGGGATCGAGGTGGATCGGATTGTGGTCGCCGGAGGCGTCGGCGTAGGCGGCGATCCGCTCCTGGCTGAGGCGCAGCCGCAGCTCTGCCAGCGGCCCCGGCCCGGGCAGGCCCCCGCGGCTCACGCCTGCTCCCGGACCACGAAGAGGCTGCGGGCCTCCACCGCCGCCTCACCGCCCCGCTCCCGGCCCCGGCAGCGGAAGTCCAGGAAGAGCAGGCCGCGGCGCCGCTCCGCGGCCGCGATCTCCCCCTCGGGCCGGAGCCGGTCGCCGAAGGCGAGGGCGCGCCGGAAGCAGAACTCCTGCTCCCCGTGCAGCAGGTGGGCCAGGTCGAGGCCCAGCTCGCGGTCGCCGAAGAGGAGCTCCACCAGGGGCCGGAGCAGGTAGACGGCCGCGAAGCAGGCCAGGGGTCGCTCTCGGAGAGTGCCCGGGGGACCGGGGTCGGCGCCCACGGCGGCCGCGTAGAGCTGGTGCCGGGGCCGGTCCACCACCTCCTCGGGGGCCTCGTAGCGGCGCCCCACCAGCTCCAGGTTGAACGGCATCGGGAGCTCAGGATAGTTCCCCCGCGGGCCGGACCCGGCCGCAGCCCCGCGCTCCCCCCGGCTTTGACACCCTGAACGGGGCTCTGCTAGGGTCAGCGCCGGACTGCGCCGCGGAGGGAGCGGTGTGTCCCGGGTCTCAGCCGTCCGCCGGGTAGCTTGGGGGAGAAGCTCCTGCCGGGTCCGAACAGCCGTCTCACCCACGTGGCGGTGATCCTCGCCGCCTGCGGCCTGCTGATCGCGGGCTGGATCTCCGCCTCGCGCAACGGGGTGCAGACCGTCTCCACCTCGGCCTCGGTCTGGCCCGACCCGGCCACCTCGCTGGCGGGCCAGTACTACGACAAGCCGGCGGCGGTGCCGGGATCGATCCAGGTGCTCCCGGCCCCGATCGTGGCGGCGCCGGCCGGCGCCACCCTGGCCAGCCTGGCCGCCCGCTACCAGACCAGCCCCGAGGAGCTGGCCTGGAGCAACCGCATCGCCCAGGGCACGCCCCTGCAGCCGGGCCAGGACCTGCTGGTGCCGCCCCCGGGTCCGGCGGTGCTGGTGCGGGTGCTGCCGGGGGAGACCCTGGCCACGTTCGCGGCCCGCTTCCGGGTCAGCACCGGCGTGGTGCTGAACTACAACAACCTCACCTCGGGCACGGCGCTCCCGGGCAACAGCTTCCTGCTCATGCCCAGCGCCGCCTCGCCCACGTCGCTCCCGGTCGACGACTTCGTGCCCCTGAAGGTGGGCGTCCCCGAGGTCACGCCCTCGCAACCGATGGCCGCCAACCCCTTCCCCTGGGGCCAGTGCACCTATTGGGTGGCCAGCCAGCGCTACGTCCCCTGGACCGGCAACGCCGTCGACTGGTGGGACAACGCCCGCGCCTTCGGGGCCCCGGAGGGCCAGGTCCCGGTGGTGGGGGCGATCGCCGTCTTCGACAACGGCTACGACGGCCACGTGGCCCTGGTGACCAAGGTCCTGCCCGACGGCAGCTGGGAGCAGTCGGAGATGAACGTCGATGGCCTGGGCGTGGTCGACACGAGGACGGTGTCGCCCAGCGACGGCTACTTCGTCGGCTTCATCTACTGAGCCGGCCCGGGGGCCAGCTCAGCCAGCGAAGCGGTAGCCGATCCCCGGCACCGAGTGGATGTAGGAGGGACGGTCGGCCGAGGGCTCGATCTTGCGCCGCAGGCGGTAGACGTGGGCGTCCACGGTCCTGGTCTCGATCTCCACCTCGTAGCCCCAGACCCGCCGCAGCAGCTCCGCCCGGCTCATCACCTGGCCCGGGCGGCTGGCCAGGAGGGCCAGGAGGTTGAACTCGGTCAGCGTCAGCTGGACCTCCTCGCCGTCGCGGTAGACCTGGCGCCGGCGGAGGTCGATGGTGAGGCCGGGGAACTCGAAGCGCTCCTTGAGCTGGTCGGTGGGGGCGACGTCGGAGCGGCGCAGGTGGGCGCCCACGCGGGCCACCAGCTCGCGGACCTCGAAGGGCTTGACCACGTAGTCGTCGGCGCCCAGCTCCAGCCCCACCACCACGTCGATGGTGTCGCTCTTGGCCGTGAGCATGATGATCGGCACCTTGTAGCCGTCGGCCCGCAGCTTGCGGCAGACGTCGAGACCGCTCATGCCGGGCAGGTTGATGTCGAGGATGATCAGGTCGGGCGAGCTCTGCTGGGCCATGTCCAGCCCCTCGGGGCCGGTGCCGCTCTCCAGCACGATGTAGTGCTGGGGTTCGCAGGCGAGCCGCACGATCTCGCGCGTGGCCTGGTCGTCCTCCACCAGCAGGATGGTCTTGTTACCGCCGCTCATGCACCCTGCGCCTCCAGGTAGTCCGTGACCGTGCTGACGAAGTTCTTCACCTCTATGGGCTTGGTGATATAGCCGGAGCACCCCGCCTCCAGGGCCTCCTTCTCGTCGCCCACCATGGCCCGGGCGCTGAGCGCCACGATCGGGGTCTGGGCGGTGCGCGGGTCGGCCTTGAGCAGCCGGGTCACGGTCAGCCCGTCGATGCCGGGAAGCTGGATGTCCATGAGGATCAGGTCGTAGGGCTCGCTCTTGGCCTTCTGCAGCCCCTCCTGGCCGTCGGT
>JASHRA010000016.1 GCA_030038765.1 Candidatus Dormiibacterota bacterium
CCAGGGCGGCGTACTGGCCCAGGGCCGGACTGCAGATGCTGAGCGCCTGCTTGAGGTTGGTCATCGGCCCCAGCAGCGGGCGGGGACCGAGCAGGAAGCCCACCCTCCAGCCCTCCAGCCCCCAGGCGGAGAAGTCCCCGATGGTCACGGTCCGGGCTGCCGCTCCCGGAGAGGCGGCGAACCAGGAGCGCTCCTGACCGGGACGGGTGAAGTCGGCCAGTGCCTCGTCGGAGATCACCGCGGCGTCGGCGCGCTGGGCCTCGGCCACGATCTCCGCCAGGGCCGGGGACGGGATGCTTCGGCCGTCCAGCGAGGGCTGTCGCAGGAGCAGGACCCGGGTCCGCTCGTTCATCGCCGCGGCCAGCCACTGCCCCTCCCACTCCCTTCCGCTGGGGAGGGCCAGGTGCCGGGGGCTGGCCCCGGTGGCTCTGACCACGGCCTCGTCGTCCGCCCGGCTGGGGCCCAGCACCAGCACCTCGTCGCCCGCAGCGGCCAGGGTCTGGAGGGCGACGAAGAGCGCCTCCTCCAGGCCACAGGTGATGAGGACCTGGCCGGCAGCGTCCATCGCCTCACCCACGGCGGCCTGGTAGCGCCCCGCCAGCTGTTCGCGCAGGGGCATGATCCCGGGCCGGGTGGTGTAGTGGGTCTCGCCCCGGTCGAGGGCATCGGCCGCCGCCCGGCGGAGGTGGGGCGGGCTGGACAGCTCCAGCCGCTCCTGGGACAGGTCGACCGACGAGGCGATCAATTGAGCCCGTCCAGGGCGGAGTTGAGTGCCGCCGCCACCATCTCCACCGCCTCGTCTGCCATCTCGGGGTAGAGGGGAAGGCAGAGCAGGGACTCGGACAGCCGCTCCACCACGGGATAGTCCCCGGGACCGTGCCCCAGCCGTCGGTAGGCCTCCTGCAGGTGCAGCGGCGGAGCGTAGAGCAGGGAGGTGCGGATCCCGGCTGCCTCCAGCCGGAGGCGAACCGAGTCCCGCTTCGGCAGCCGGACCACGTAGCTGCGGTAGGCGTGGGTGAAGCCTGGTGGCACCTGCTGTGGGATCACCTCTGGTCGCGCCAGGAGGCGGTCGTAGAGCGCGGCTAGCTCCCGCCGTCGGCGCAGCCACTCCGGGACCCGAGGGAGCTTGGCTCGCAGCACCGCCGCCTGGAGCACGTCCAGATGGAGGTGGTAGCCCTCGACCCGGAGCCGGACCCTGCCCTCGGCGTCGGCCATGCTCTGGCGGTCGGGCTCGCCGTAGCCGGCCAGGAGCCGTACTCGCGCCGCCAGCTGCTCGTCGGCGGTCACCACCATGCCGCCATCGCCGTATGCGCCGAGCACCTTGGTGGGGGCGAAGCTGAAGCAGGTGACGTCGGCGAGGGGGCCCAGGGGCCGGCCCTCCACGGTGGCCCCGAAGGCCAGAGCGGCGTCGCTCACCAGCCAGAGGTGGTGGCGGCGGGCGATCTCCCCGAGCTGGGGCAGGTCGGCTGGAAGGCCGTAGAGGGAGACGGCCATGATGGCCCTGGTCCGGGGCCCGATCAGGGCTTCCACCCGCGCGGGATCGAGGTTGTGGGTGCCCTCCTCGACGTCGGCCCAGACGATCTCCGCCCCGACGTGGCTGATGGCGGCGCAGCTGGAGATGTCGGTGTTGGGAACTGTGATGACCTGGTCTCCAGGGCCCAGACCCAGGCCCTTGAGCGCCAGCAGGAGCGCGGCCAGGCCGCTGGCCACCCCCACCCCGTGCTCCACGCCGCAGGCATGAGCGAACTCGGATTCGAACTCCCAGAGCTGATCCGAGCGCTCGAACTCACCACTCAGGAGGACGCCCTCGATGGCGGCGTCGATCTCCGCCTTCATGCCCAGGTACTGGGCGGCCAGGTCGCTGCTGGCCACCCGGACCCGGGCGCCGCCCAGGGCTGGTCTCACTGGGCCGGCACCAGCAGGCCCAGGTCCAGCCCCAGCTCCCGAGCCAGCGCCTCCAGGCCCTGATGCGCCGAGCGGTCGAAGGGGACACCGCGCTGGGTGCGCTCCTGGACGCGCGCGTACTCCAGCTCCCCGGGCAGCCAGATCCGCTCCACCCCGGCGGTGAGGGGACTGGAGCGCAGCTGGGCGATCAGCTCTCCGACCCGTCCCAGGAAGTCATCCATGGGACTGAAGCGGTCGATCCGCAGCGCCAAGAGGAGGTGCCCCACATCCTGGTGCTCGGCACCGAAGCAGCTGCCGCCGAAAGCGGCACCGGCGAGGATGCCGGTTAGGCCGTCCATGATCACGGCCATGGCGTAGCCCTTGGCCCCACCCAGGGGGAAGAGGGTCCCCGCCAGGGCCGCCGCGGCATCGGTGGTGCGCTCCCCGGAGGTGGTCAGGGCCCAGTCGTCCGGAATGCGGCGCCCGGCCTCCTGGAACCAGCGCACCATGCCCTTGCCCGAGGTGCTGGTGGCCATGTCGAGGACGATCGGCCAGGGCTCGGGAGTGGGCAGCGCCACCGCCCAGGGATTGGTCCCCACGATCGCCTCCGTGCCGCCCCAGGGCGCGATCTCGGGGCCGGCGTTGGTGAAGGCGAGGCCGATGCAGCCGCCCTCGAGCGCCCGCATGGCGTAGTGGGATGCGACCCCGAGGTGGGTGCTGTCCCGCACCGCCACCGCCCCCACCCCCTGGCTCTGGGCCAGGGCGACGGCGGCGTCCATGGCCCGGCTGGCAGCCACCGAGCCGGCCGCCCGGTCCGCGTCCATCACTGCGGTGGCGGGGCCGCTGGAGAGCAGTCGGGTACCGGCGTGGACCCGGACCACGCCCGCCCGCACCCGGGCCAGGTAGCGCGGCAGCTGCTGCACCCCCTGTCCCTGTCCCGGGTGGGAGCGCAGCGAGCCGGTCACCAGGGCCGCCGTGACCAGCTCCGCCTCTGACTCCGAGAAGCCGATGGCGGAGACCGCGGAGCGGCAGAAGAGGCGCAACCTCTCCAGCGGCACGCGGACAACCGGGACCCCGTCCTCAAGCTCCATCAGCCACCTCCTGGCAACGAACCTGTGGCCAACCCGGCCCGATCTCCGCTCCTGCCGCAGACGGGGCGGGGCGATTCACGCCCCGCCCCCATGGGTGCCGTGGGCGGGCTCGGGTTGGAGGGTCCCCCGCTCCCGTACCAGATGGCCGTGCTTGAAGACCTTGGAGATGGTTCCGGGCAGGGAGCGGAAGTCGAAGGGGGAGCCATCCACCACCACCAGGTCAGCCAGGGCCCCCTCCGCCAGCCGTCCCTTCCGTCCCTCGAGGCCGAGGAGCTCGGCCGCGGAGGAGGTGGCCGCCCTCAGTACCGCGGCCGGCTCCATCCCGTACTCTGCCATTAGCGCGAGCTCTCGGAGGTTGAGGCCGTGGGCCACCACCCCGCTGTCCGTCCCCATGGCGATCCGCACTCCCCCCTCCAGCGCCAGGCGGAAGGAGCGCCGGTGGCTCTCCACCGCCTCCAGGGCCTTCTCCAGCGAGGGAGGCGGCAGGTTTGCTCCCGCCCGGCCCAGCTCCACCACGTGCAGGGGCGCGACCAGGGTCGGAACCAGCCAGCAGTCCCGCTCCGCCATCAGCGCCACCGCCTCCTCGTCCAGGTAGACGCCGTGCTCCACGGAGCGGATGCCGGCCCGGACCGCGGACTTGATGCCCTCGGCGCCCATGGCGTGGGCCATGACCCAGCGCCCGACCCTCGCCGCCTCCTCCACCATGACCTCCAGCTCGGCGGGGCTGAAGTGGGCATGACGGGGGTCGTCGCGGGGCGACAGGACCCCGCCGCTGGTGCAGACCTTGATCACGTCGGCGCCGGCCCGGATGACCTCGCGGACCTTGCGGCGCACGGCCTCGGCCCCGTCCACGATGCCGTCGGGACGGCCGGGGTGCTGCATCAGTTCGGCGGGCACGCTGACCCCGCAGGGATACCAGTTGTCGGTGTGGCCGCCGGTCTGTCCCAGAGCGGTGATGGAGATCTGGAGGTCGGGGCCCGAAACCAGGCCCCGGTCCACCGCCTCCTTGACGCCGAGGTCCGCGCCCCCGGCGTCGCGGACGGTGGTGATGCCGGCGTCCAGAGTCTGCCTCAGGTTCTGGGCGGCGTTGAAGAACTGGAGCGAGAAGGGCTGGGCCAGCATCTCCAGCACGTCGACGCTGCTGACGCAGACGTGCACGTGGCAGTCGAAGAGCCCCGGAACGATGGTGCAGCCGTCGACCCGCAGCTCCCGATCGCCGTCGAGGCCGAGGCCCAGGCCCACGATCTGCTCCTCCTCGATGGCGAGATCGGCGCGGTAGGGGGAGCTGGAGACGCCGTCGAAGACTTCGCCTCCGCTCAGCACTAGCCGCCCGGACTCGGTAGTCGCGGTCATCGACGCGCGGCCCGGGGGACGCCCCCGGCCTGGCTGCCGACCTCCACCTCGGGTCGGACCATGCGCCCGTGGCCCCGCGCGGCGACGATCTCGCCCTTCTGGTAGACGAGCTCGCCCCTCACCAGGCTGGACTCGACGCGGCCGCGGTAGCTGGCGCCCTCGAAGAGCCGGGCGCTGGCGTGGGAGCGGCTGTGCCACTGCTCGGTCCGGACCGTGGTCCGGGCCTCGGGGTCGTAGAGCACGAGATCGGCGTCCGATCCCACCTCGAGCGCCCCCTTGCGGGGATAGATGCCATAGAGGCGCGCCGGGGCGGAGGTCAGGGAGCGGACCACGGTGCCGAGTGGAATCCGGCCGCTGAGGGCCGCGTCAAGGGCCAGGTGGGCGAAGATCTCGACCCCGGGCAACCCCGAGGGTGCCTCCATGATGTCCAGCCCGTCGCGGTCTGCAGGGGCGAAGGGGGCATGGTCGCTGCAGATCACCTGGAGGGTGCCGTCCCTGACCCCCAGGAGGAGGGCCTCGGCGTCTTCTGCCGAGCGCAGCGGTGGGGCCACCTTGGCCCAGACGCCGAGCCGCTGGGCTTCGGCGTCGGTGAAGAACATGTAGTGGGGGCAGGTCTCCCCGGTGAGGGCCAGCCCGCGGCGCTGAGCCACGCGGATGAGGTCCAGGGCCCAGCGCGAGGTGACGTGGACGACGTGGACCCGGGCCCCGGTGGCCTCTGCCAGCACCACCAAGCGAGCCACCGCCATCGCCTCCACCACCGGCGGCCGCGAGTCCCGGTAACGCTCGGCGGGCCTGGCCGGGCCGCCCTCGTCGGCGAGGTAGAACTGGAGCAGGCTGTCGTCCTCGGCGTGGAAGGCGCAGGGCAGGCCGGTGGGACGAACGAGGGTCAGGGCCTGAAGCAGCTCCGAGTTGTCGGTGAGGCAGAGGCCATCGAAGGCGGCCCCCCGGCCCGGCGCCGGCCTATGGGTGAAGACCTTGAAGCCGATGGCCCCGGCGTCGGCCAGGCCCTGGATCACGGCCTGGGAGAGGCTGCCGCAGCCGGCGAAGAGGCCGAAGTCCACCACCGCCTCGGACTCGGCCAGCCGACGGCGGGACAGGAGCCGCTCCACCGTGCTCACGCCGAGGTCCGCCACCGGCATCTCGAGCACCGTAGTGGCGCCGCCGGCGGCGGCGGCGGCGGTCCCGGACCAGAAGTCCTCGCGCTCGGGGTGGTCCGGCGCGCGGCAGTGGAAGTGGGCGTCTACGAAGCCGGGCATGAGCCAGCGCCCCGAGGCCTCCAGCGTCCGCTCGGCGTCGCCCAGCCGGCCTGGCTCGGCCACCTCTACCACCCTTCCGCCGTTGATGCCCAGGTCGCGATGCCTTTGGCCCTGCTCATCGACCAGGAGGCCGCCCACCACGGCCAGCTCCAGCCTGCTCACCTCGGCTGCGGCTCGCTGGCGCCGGCAAGGGCAAGTTCTGGGACGCGCTCGGGGGGCACTCAGCCTTCCTTCCGGGAAGGGAGCAGATCGGTGCTGGTGCCGTCGATGACGCCGTAGAAGCAGCACCAGTCCCCGGCACGGACCTGGGGCCGGCTGCGCAGGCCGAAGACCAGCCCATCGGCAGGGGCAGTCACCTCCTGGGCCAAATCCCCGTAGCAAGTATAGATGCGACCCAGAACCTGGCCCTGGGCGACCGGCGTCTCGAAGGTGAGATCGGGCTGACCGACGAAGAGGCCTCCAGCCGAGGCCAGGAGGGCCACCTGATGTCCCAGCGACCACTCCCGCTCGTACTCGGCGGGCCCCTCGACCATCCCGTAGTGGCGCATGACGTTGCGTAGGGCGGCGACGTACTCCTCGGCGATGGCAGGCAGCTCGCCCGTGAGGGTGCGGCACAGCCCCCCCAATTCCACCGTGATGGCGGGGACGCCCTCGGCCGCCAGCTGCGAGCTGGGGTTGCCGCTCCCGGTGGCGGAGCCGAAGACCAGGCGCCATCCCCTGCCCATGGCCGCCGCCAGCTCGTGGCCGTTCTCGGAGGCGAAGATCATGTGCGAGAGGTAGGAGTGATCGCCTCCCGAGTGGATCGAGATCTGGAGGTCGCAGTTGGGGAGCATGGCCTCCCAGTGGGCCCGGGCCAGACGTTCGGTGGCGTAGCCATCGCCCCGTCCCGGGTAGACACGGTTGAGGTCGTAGGAGAAGGTGTCGAGGGGATCGCCCCTGGCGCCGGCAATGAAGGCGCTGGGGTTCAGCATGGGGACCGCCACCAACGTCCCCGCCAGCTCCTCGGGCTTCAGCTCGCCGAGCAGCATGAACAGGGCCAACGCGCCCTCGGCCTCGTCCCCGTGGGTACCCGCGTTGACCCAGAGCCGCGGTCCGGGACGGGCGCCGTGGACGACGATGACAGGGATCTCCAGGGTCCGACCGAGAGCGTCGGCGCCGTAAGGGATCCCCCCCCGTGCCAACGATCCCGGAGCGGCCTCCGCGCTCCCCACCCGGAACGGCTGCGGACTCGTCGAGGCCACTACTCCTCCGGGTAGCCCCAGCTGTCCGCGTGGGGCTGGATCAGCTCGACCGTGAAGCCGGGCGTGTCCTCGGGATAGACGAAGGCCTCGAAGCCGTCGGTTGCGTCGAAGATGCGCTTCTGGAAGACCTCGACGCCGGCGGCCTTGACCCGCTCCACGTCGGCGGCGATGTCATCACTCTCCAAGGCAATGTGCTCCAGCCCCTCCCCGTGCGCCTCGAGAAAGCGCGCCACGCGGGACTCCGGATCCCAGTTCTGGACCAGGTGCAGCCAGCAGGCGTTCCCGAGCAGGACGCGGGCGTCGCGCTGCATGCCCTTGCCCTGGTTGTCGCGGAAGTCCCGTGCCTTGAGGCCGAAGAGGGCCTCGAGCTGCTGGCAGGCGCGGTCCAAGTCCCGTACCGCGATGCCGATGTGCTGCAGCCGAATGATTGCCAATGGTCACGCTCCTCCTGGCCGCCGGGGGCCGCTTGCTCCGCACGGATAACGCTGCACGATCGCCGACGCCACCGCGATATCGGTGGGATGCGTCTCTTGTTCAGCGACCAGCCGTCAGCCGCTGAAGGTCCACATCTCGGGGTTGATGTTGAGGTTGGGATTCTGGGGCAGGACACCCTTGAGCGAGGTCCGGATCACCGAGATCTGGTAGTAGAAGTTGGGCTCCCAGAGATCGGGCAGCTGCGTCGCCGCGAAGTCCTCGTAGCGGTCAAAGACCTTGAGGCTGGAGTTGAGCTGGGTCTGACGGATGAGTGAGTTCATCTCCGGATTGCTGTAGCCACCCACGTTGGTGGCGGCCCCGGTGGTGAAGAAGGTCTCACCCGTCGGGTAGTAGTCCGGAGAATACGTCGGGGTCGACCCGGGCGCGCCGATGTTGGCCATCTCCCAAGAGCAGCCGCCCTTCCCATCGACACACGGAGAGAGGTTGAGGAAGATGACGTTGGTCGGCTTCTGCTGCAGCGTGACCTGGATGCCCGCCTCACTCCACGCCGACTTGATCGCCTCCACCGCGGCGGCGAAGGTCTCTGAACCACTGGCGAACTCCTGGGTGAAGGCGAGCCCCTCACCCTTGCTGATGTGGGCTCCGCACTCCCCGGCGCCGGTGCCTGGCCGCTCGCAGCGGTCCTCGCCCCCGACGTGGATGGTCCAGCCGTGGCTCTTCAGCAGCTGGCGCGCCGCTGCCAGGCTGTAGGGAAGCGGGTTGTCCTTCTCCTCGTCGGTCAGGAAGGGGCTCGAGGGCTTGACCGGAACCGGCCCGTAGGTCGGGTAGGCGGTGTCCTTGAAGACGTCGTGGTCGATCTCAGGCTGATCGATCGATCGCTGCAGCGCTTGGCGGATGTACAGCTGCGAGAAGAGGGCGCCAACGCTCGGGTTGGTGTAGTTCAACACGATGGAGTTGTAGCCCCAACCGACCCAATCGGCGATCTGGTAGCCGTGGCTCTTTAGGTATGACTCCTGGTCCAGGTCCTGGGAGGGGACGTAGCCGTAGTCAAGCTGGCCCGAGCGCAGGGCATCGAACTCGGCGGCGTCGCTGGTGAAGGGGATCTCCTCGAACTTGGTCACGTTGCCCTGCTTGGGACCCGTGTAGTCGGGATTAGGAGTGAAGACCGCGTACCCCGTCGCTGAGGAGTAGGTGGTCAGCTCCCAGGGCCCATCGACAACCTTCCATATCGGGTTGCTGGCGTAGGTGGAGACAGTGGTCGCCTGCGAGGTGAGGTAGGAATAGACGGCCTTGGCCCCGGAAGCGGTCTCGTCATAGTCCCCGATCGGCCCCGTGGCGCTAGTGCGGTCCCAGGCCTGCTGGGGGATGGGGATGATCTGGCTCAACTCGTTGTAGGTCAGCCAGGTCTGGCTGTAGGCCTTGTCGAAGGTGAGGCTGAACTGCTCCGGCGTAGCCGCGGGGAAGCTCATGGAGGCCACGTTGTCCGGGAAGAGGCCGGGCACATAGTCGAACCAATCCGACTTGTTGGCGATCAACATATCCATCCAGAACTCGACGTCACGGTTGGTCACCGGGCGCCCATCCGACCAGTGATACGACTTGAGAGTGATAGTGACCGTCTTGCCCCCGTTGGAGAACACCGGTGCGTCTCCCAGGCTGTACTTCTCGTTCAACACGGGCGTGCCGTTGGTGCCGAACCAGTAGAGGGGACGGTAGAGGAGATACTGCAGATCGAATAGGTTGGCGTTTGATACCAGGTCGACCAATGGGAAGATGCTGTTCGGGATCTCGTTCGGTGGCAGGCCGAACTTGACCGTGGCCCCGCTGGAGGCCTGAACCTCAGGTGCCAAGGCTCCTGTGGCAAGAGAGCCCGACCCGGCCAACATGAGGGCGCACAACGCTAGCCCCGGCAGAAATCGAGAAGCCTTCACCCCGGACCTCCCTACGACCTTCACCCAGCGCTCCCGCCCTCATTGACATGCCGGACGGGCCCGCATGGCATCCTAGCCCGGCGCGGTCCTAGCTGTCAACGGATGACCGGTCATCGGTTGACCGTACCACCCGGATTCGAAGTCAGGTTGAACTCGAGCCCGGGTCGTCCTCGGGAGGACTAGCCGGCCAGGGAGCTCTCGCCGAGGCGGGCCCGTGCCCGCTTCCAGGCGTCGTCCACGTGGGCCCGGACCAACCGCGAGGCCCGGGCTCTGTCCTGCTCCAAGATGGCCGCCACGATCTCCTCATGGTTGGCCGCGGTGGTCATGCGCGGATGGGTCCGGCCGGTGATGTTGATGAGAAGGCGCAGCTTCACTGCAATGTTCTCCTGCCACACCTTGACTAGCAACTCGTTATCGGTGAGCTGGTAGAAAGTGTCATGGAGGGCAAGGTCGCAGAGGGCCAGCTTCAGCGCATCCTCTCCCCTAGCGGCCTCGCTGAGCCGCTTGATGGAAGCCTCCAGGGTTCGCTGCTTTCGTGGACTCAGGGTGTCGATCAGCTCACCGACGGCCTCCACCTCCAAGAGGGACCGCAGCTTGTAGTGCTCGTCCAGGCTGCGGGAAGTGATCTGGATCACGGACCGGCCCCGCCGAGATCGGCTTTCCACTAGGCCCTCGCGCTCAAGCAGGGTCAACGCCTCACGCAGCGGACCGCGGCTGATCCCGAGCTCGCGGGATAGGCTGGCCTCGACCAAGCGCTCGCCCAGGGCCAGCTTCCCCGTCAGGATGGAAGTGCGGAGAGCCTCCAGGGCAGTGGCACCGAGGGTTGGCGGCCCTACGAGCGGACCCAACCTCTGGCCCGCGATCGAGGTCGAGTACGGTGCCATCGGTATGCTACGGCCCATCGCCTAGAGTCTATCCAGCGCCGGACGGACCCCAGCACCGGGAGTGCGGGTAGACGCCACCCGAAGCTGGGGCAAGGCAGCACGCCTCCGGCCTCCTGCCCGCCGAGAAGGTACCGGCCAAACCGGCGCGGCCGATGGATCGACTATGCGGGGCCGGTATCCACCAAGCTACCGACTCGCTACTTCTCAGTCCCAGGCCTCGGAGACGCGGCTTTACTCCGAGCCCTTGCCGGCCGCATCTTGGAGCCCTGGCCGGAATAAGGCGGAGGAGTGAACGTGAGAGTGCTGATCTCAGTCGACATGGAAGGCATCGCCGGCGTAGCCACGCCCGAGGACGTGACCCCGGGCACGGTCGAGTACCAGAGGGGGCGGCACCTCATGACCGCCGAGGCCAACGCCGCGGTCCGGGGCTGCCTGGCCTTCGATCCCGCCAGCGAGGTGGTGGTCGCCGATGCCCACGGTCCCTTCGTCAACCTCATTCCCGAGGAGCTGGAGAGGTCGGCAAGGCTGGTGAGGGGACGGCCTCGTCCCGGCGGTATGGTCCCGGAGGTGGACCGGTTCGACGCCCTCATCTGCATCGGCTACCACGGCCGGGCCCAGACCGCGGTGTCGGTGCTCTCGCACACCATCTCCTCGGCGGCCCTCCACGCAGTCCGGGTGGCGGGCCGCCCCATCGGCGAGTTCGGACTCAACTCCTGCCTGGCGGCCCACCACGGCGTGCCCACGGTGCTGGTCT
>JASHRA010000160.1 GCA_030038765.1 Candidatus Dormiibacterota bacterium
GTAGCGGTAGCTGATAGCGAAACCAGCGTGACCGAGTGCCCTGGCACGATCCCCTCGAGCGTCGGAAGCAAGTGACGCACGTGAAGACAGCGTAGCCATCGCGCGCTCCGCTGTGGCGGCGACATTCGACTGGAACCGCAGCAGGGTTGCGGGCAGCGCGTGGGCGGGAGCAACGCAGGTCGGGACGTCCCCCGGGCGCAGCTCTGACCTGGGGGCATCCCCTTGGTGCGTCTGGCGCCGCCCCGACCACGGGAGTCGGGGCACGCTCCCGACGCTGGGGCGGATGCTGCGCAGGTCCGTCGGTCACGGGCCGGTCGCTCCCCGCTTGCTCAGGGACCGGACGGCACCGCGCGGATGCTTCGAGGTCCGGGCCGCAGCCGGGAGCGCGAGCCGACCGCTCTCGGGGCGGCGCTAGACTGGCCGGCGCAGATGGGGCGAGAAGGGGGCCGGAGAGGGGAGGAGGGGCGCCGGTCGGCGGCTGAACCGCTCGCCTGGCGGTGCTGATCCGGGGCGGCCCGGGGGCTCCCCCCGCGGCGGACGCGGTCCCTACCCCGGCCCGTGCCGCGCACTGGCCGCTCATCGTTGGCGGCTCGGCGCTGCTGGCGGCGGGCCTCAGCTTCGCCACCCTGGTCCTCACCGGTCACCTCACCGGCGCCTTCGAGTACGACGACGGCACCTACTTCGGCTCCGCCGTGATGCTGGTCCACGGCCACCTTCCCTACCGCGACTTCGTGCTGGTGCAGCCCCCCGGGCTGACCCTGCTGCTGACGCCCTTCGCCCTCCTCTCCGAGCCGCTCGGGACGCACCGCGCCCTGGAGCTGGCGCGCCTGGCCGTGCCCCTGGTCACGGGCCTCAACGTGCTCCTCCTCGGCCTCGTCCTGCGCCACCGCTCCGCCCTCACGGTGGCCGTGGGCTGCCTCCTGCTCGCCCTCTACCCGGACGCCATCCTGGCCTCCTCGGCGCTGCTCCTGGAGCCGTTCCTCAACCTCTGCTGCCTGCTCGCCGTCGGGGCCGCCTTCGAGGGGGACCGGCTGACCGGCTCGAGCTGGCGCCTCCTCGCGAGCGGGCTGCTGCTCGGCCTGGGCGCGGACATCAAGCTCTGGGCCGCCTTCCCGGCGGCCGTCCTGCTGCTCCTCTGCCTGCGCCGCCCCGGACGCGCGCTGCGACTGGTGGCCGGGGGCGTGGTCGGCGTGCTGCTACCCCTCAGTCCCTTCCTCATCCTGGCTCCGGCGCAGCTCTGGCACCAGGTGGTGGCCGTCCAGGCCGGCTCGGGTGGGGCCACGCCGCTGCCCCCGCTGACCCGGCTCGTCTTCTTCGCCGGGGTCTGGCCGGGGCTGGGCGTCCCCCGGGGCCACCTGCACCAGCTGCTCGCCCTCGCGGTCGCGCTGGGGCTGGCCGCGCTGGTCCTGGGCGCGTTCCTGGTGCGGCCCTCACGGGGCCCCGGCGAAGCCGCCCGGGGGCGCTTCACCGCGCTCCCCGCCTTCGCCCTCGGCAGCACCATCCTCACCGCGCTCGGGCTGCTCTTCCCAGCCGACTTCTTCTACCACTGCGCCGCCTTCGTGGGACCCTTCCTGGCCCTGCTCGTGGGCCTCAGCGCCGGCCGCCTGGCGCAGGCCCATCCCCGGCCCCTGGCCCTGCTGGCGGCCGCGGTGGGGCTGGTCGGCCTGGCCCAGGCCCTGGCCATCCCCCTCTTCCTGCAGCGCTCCCCCGATCCCGGCCCGGCGATCGCGGCCGCCGTTCCCGCCGGCAGCTGCGTCGTCACCGACGACTCCGAGTACACGCTCACCGCCAACCGCTTCCCCACCAGCGCCCCCGGCTGCCCGCTGCTCCTGGACGCGGTCGACACGACCATCTCCATCTCGGGGAGCGAGGACCCGGCCAGCCCGCGCGGCCAGCGCGCCGTCCCCACCTGGCTGCGAGCCTTCCGTCGCGCCGACTACGTCGTCCTGACGCCGCTCAGCGCGCTTCGCATCCCCTGGGACCACCGCCTCGAGGCCTATCTCGACCGCCACTTCCTGGCCCTGCGCCGACAGCCCTTCCTCATCCTGGGTCGCCGCCGGGGCGGCTCGCCGACGCCGCTGCCCCTGCCGGCCCCGGGGAGCAGCTGAGCCGGGTCAGCCGGGCTGCCCCGAGCCCGCTCCCTGCGCCGAGAGCCGGGCGGCCAGCTCCTCGAGCGCTCCCACCTGGCCCCGCACCAGCTTCTCCGCGGCCTCGGTGATGGGGAACCAGGCGGCCCGGTCCACCTCGGGGAAGCTCGCCCTGCGCCCCGATCCCGGGGGCCACTCCAGCTCGAAGGTGTTGCTGTGCACCGTCCCCACCTCGAGGTCCCCCTCGCCGGCCCAGACCAGCACCGTCTTGCCCCCCGGCTGGTGGACCGGGGCCAGGGCCAGGAGCCGGTCCGGGCCGAGGGGGAGGGGCCGGCCCAGCTCCTCGCGGAACTCGCGCAGGGCCGTCGCCATGGGGTCCTCGCCCGCCTCGTACTCCCCCTTGGGCAGGGACCAGGCGCCCCTCTCGCGGCGGGCCCAGAAGGGACCGCCCATGTGCACCAGCAGCACCTCGGGAGGGCCGCCCCGGGGGCGACGGTAGAGGAGGACGCCGGCGCTGCGGCGACCGCTCACGGCCGGGCCGGCGGGGGATCGTCGAGCGGCTCCACGTCGAAGGGGCCGTGGAAGAGGAGCAGGAAGGTGCAGGGGCCGTCCCCTGCGGGCGCGTGGTGCATCGGCCGGCCGCCCGGCAGGTGGCAGTAGGCGCCGGGGCCGAAGACCGAGCCGTTCACCTCCAGCTGGCCCTCCAGGACCAGGATGGTGTGGGCCGCGCGGTGGCGGTGCCAGCGGGCCCGGAGTCCGGCGGGGTAGCGGACCAGGTAGTGCTCCTCACCGGGCTCCGGCTCCAGGAGCAGGGTGCCGAGCTGGAAGTCCCGGTCGTAGACGGACGGCTGCGAGGCGGCGCGCAGCTCCACTCGGCGGGGGTCCGGGATCAGGACCGGCGGTGGCGCGGCGGCCCCGCCCCGCTGGTCGGAGAGGGGGCCCTCGGACATGGACTGCTCCTTATGTGGAGGCGCGGCGCCCCAGGCCGAGATCCGAGTCGAGGCCCTGGGGATCCCGGTGCCAGCCCGATTCTCCACCCCGGCGGCCGGCGCCGCGCGCGCCCGCCCGGGGCCGGTGCGATACTCCCGAGGCCCCGCCCGCAGCCCGGTCGGGGCCGGCCGCGCAGCCGCTCATCGCCTCGGGAGGGTGCAGACATGACCGAGGACCTCAAGGCCCAGCTCCACTCCGACCTGCGAGAGGCGCGCGAGGCGCTGATCTGGAAGCTGGAGGGGCTCTCCGACTACGAGGTGCGCCGGCCCATGGTGCGCAGCGGCACCAACCTGCTGGGCCTCCTCAAGCACATGACCGGGCTGGAGGTGGGCTACTTCGGGGACACCTTCGGCCGTCCCTTCGGCGAGCGGCTGTCCTGGTTCACCGACGACGCCGAGCCCAACTCCGACATGTGGGCCACCGCCGAGGAGGGGCGGGAGTGGATGGTGGACCTGTACCGTCGGGCCCAGGCGCACGCCGACGCCGTCATCTCCGAGCTGCCCCTGGACACGCTCGGCAAGGTGCCCTGGTGGGGCCCCGACAACCAGGTCTCGCTGCTGCGCATCCTCTCCTACATGAGCGCGGAGACGAGCCGCCACGCCGGCCACGCCGACATCCTCCGCGAGCTCATCGACGGAAGCGTGGGCTGGCGCCGGGACGACGCCAGCATGCCCTCGGACGACGAGGAGTGGTGGGAGCAGTACCGGCGCCGCCTGGAGCAGGTGGCCCGTGAGGCGGGAGGGCGGGCCGGCTAGACCTCCGTGCCGAACCTGAACCGGATGCTCCAGGGGCCAGCGCGGGCGGTTCCGGGAAGGCCGGGTGAGGGCCGGGCCCGGCTGAGCCGACCGGTCCGGGCCGGCCTGGCGCTGCTACTGGCGCTGGCCCTCCTCTTCCTGCTCTGGCCCCTGGGGGCGGTCCTGGCGGCGCTCCTCCTGGCCCTCGCCGGGGTCGCGGGGGAGTTGGCCCGCCGCGCTCGGCACCTGCCGGGCTAGCGGCCGGGGCCCGCTCCCGCCGGGTCGCTCGGGGTGGGAGCCGGCGGCGCGGAGCAGGAGCCTCCAACAGGAGCGGAGCAGCAGCAGGGCCAGGGCGGCCGAGAGCAGCATCTCTGCCCAGGGCGCGGGCGTCCCGGCGTGGACCGCGAAGCCGCTGGCGTCGGCCACCGTCCAGGCGGCAGCCAGCAGCCCCAGCAGCCCGGCCAGGACTCCCGCTGCCAACGCCCGGCGCCGCTGTCCCTTCATCCGGCCGAGGGAGTATCCCGCCGGGGCCGCCGCCCGGGCTCAGCTCCGAGCGAGCTCGGAGACCACGCGCACCGCCTCTGAGAGCTCGTCCTCGGTGTTGTAGTAGTGGGGAGACAGGCGCACCAGCGGGTGCACGCCGCGCTCCTCGGTGTCGAAGGGGCTGTGCTCGGCCACGGTGGTGGTCACGTTGATGCCCGCCTCGGCCAGGCGCCGCCTCACCTGCTGCGCCGCCACCCCCTCCACCCGGGCGGTGACGATGGCGCAGCGGACCCGACCCAGGTCGTGGGTGGAGACGCCGGGGACCAGCTCCAGCTCCCGGCGCAGCCTGTCCCCGAGCATGGCGTCCCTGGCCCAGATCGCTTCCATCCCCAGCGCCAGCGCCTGGCGCACGGCCGAGCCCAGGCCGAGGACGTTGACGTAGCTGCGCTCCCAGGACTCGAAGCGCCGGGCCCCGGGCGCCCAGGTGAAGCCCCGGGCGCCGTCCCAGGTCGCCGCCTCGATCTCGACCACGCTGGGATCGAGGCGCTCCAGCACAGCCTCGCGGACCCAGAGGAAGCCCGTCCCCCGGGGCCCCCTCAGGAACTTGCGCCCGGTGCCGGTCAGCAGGTCGCAGCCGAGGCGCTCCACGTCCAGGGGCAGCTGGCCCGCCGACTGGGTGGCGTCGAGGAGGAAGAGCGCGCCCGCCGCCCGGGCGATCCGGCCCACCTCCTCGGCCGGGTTGACCAGGCCGCCGCCGGTGGGGATGTGGCTCAGGCCGATGAGGCGGGTGCGCTCGTCGACGGCCCGGCCCAGGGCCTCGACGTCGATCTGCCCCTGCCCGTCGTTGGGCACCACCACCACCTCGACGCCGAGCCGCCGGGCCAGCTGGAGGTAGGAGAGCACGTTGCTGCCGTACTCGGCCCGCCCGGTCACCACCCGGTCCCCGGGCCGGAACTGGACCGAGTGGAAGGCGGCGTTCCAGGCGCGCGTGGAGTTGTCGAAGAGGGCCAGCTCCTGGGGCCGGCCGCCGATCAGTTGGGCCAGGGCCCGGTAGGTGTCGGCGACCGCCTCCTCCGCCTGCTCCGCCGCCTCGTAGCCGCCGATGGTGGCCTCCAGCTCCAGGTGCCGGCGCATGGCTTGGAGGGTGGCCCGCGTCATCAGGCCCGCGCCCGCGTTGTTGAGATGGATTCTCCGGGCGCACCCCGGCGTCTGCGCCCGCAGCTGCTCGATGTCCATGCCGGTCCACTATCGGGGTCAGGGCCGTCCGCCGTGCCTCCGCACCGGCGCCGATATGGACCCCCGGCCGGCGCTCCCTCTCCCATATGGTTGTTCCGTGGGCAGCGCGACCATCCCCGCCGAGGATCCGCCTGCCCGGGTCGAAGGACGGCCCGCTGAGGTCCCACCGCTCTGCTCCTCGACCCCGGGAACAAGTGCCTGAGGACGGTGAGCGCTGGGACCCCGCCTCGGTGATCCATCGGGCGCTGGCCCACCTGGATCCGGGCGGCCGGGAGTGAGCCGCGCCACCGAGGCATTCAATCGCCGCCTGCTGCGCGCTCGGGATGCCATGGACCGCGCCTACGCCCGGCCCTTGGACACGGCGGCGCTGGCGCGGGTCGCGTGCCTCTCCGAGGCGTACTTCATCCGCAGCTTCCGCGGCACCTTCGGCGAGACGCCGCACCGCTACCTGCAGAGGCGACGGGTCGAGCGCTCCATGTTCCTGCTTCGTGAGACCGACGCCCCCATCACCGAGATCTGCGCCGCGGTCGGGTTCACCAGCCTCGGCACCTTCAGCCGCACCTTCCGCGCGGTGATGGGCGAGACTCCTTCCCAATACCGCTCCGGGCACGGGCCCGTCATCGCTCCCGGCTGCGTCGTCATGGCGGCGATGCGACCGGCCGAGGCGAGCGGGCCCGGATCAGGCAGTTTCGGAGAAGCGGCCCCACCGGGCCGGGCCTAGATTGGGATCGCCGCGACCGCAATCGGGGAGACCGTGGAGGAGGGTTGTCCGATGATCACCAAGGTTGGCGTCACCTCGGTCAAGGTGCTGGACCAGGAAGAGGCGCTCGACTTCTACGTCAACAAGCTGGGGCTGGAGGTCGCCCAGGACTTCCAGCGCGGGGCCTTCCGATGGCTCACGGTGCGCGTGCCCGCGGACCCCGG
>JASHRA010000161.1 GCA_030038765.1 Candidatus Dormiibacterota bacterium
AGCTCCGGCCCCAGCGCCGCCAGCCGCTCCAGCAGCGGCCGCAGCTCCCGCCGCAGCGGCGGCGGGAGCTGGACGGCGAGGAAGAGGACGGCGCCGGCGCTCACGCGCCCGGCCCGGTGGGCCCGCCGTCGAGGAAGCGCTCCAGCTCGTCCAGCTGGCGCCGGATCAGCTCTCGGTCCCAGCCGTGCCCGGCGGAGGCGATCAGCGCCAGCCTGGTCCCGGGCCGCCGCTCGCAGTAGGCGCTGAGCCGGGCCTGGTCCAGCAGCCGGTCGTCGGCGGCGGCCACCACCTCCAGCGGCCCGGGCCAGCCGTCCAGGAGCGGGGTGAAGTCGCGGCGGGTGCCGTCCCGGAGCCACTCCCGGGCCGCCCGGGGCCGCGCCCGCAGCTGGTTCAAGAAGTTGACATCGGCCGAGCGGCGGTCCACGGCGGCGTCCCCCTCCACCAGCAGGCGCCGGTAGAGGTCGGCCAGCCAGCGCCTGCGGCCCAGGTAGGCGATCGCCTCCAGGGCCCCGGGGAGGGTGCTGACTCGGACCTGGAGCCGGACCCCGGGCGGCACGCCGCGCGGCTCCAGGAAGGGGGTGTGGAGCAGCAGCCGGCGCACCCGCCGGGGGGCCTGGTCGAGCAGCTCCAGGGCCACCGAGCAGCCCAGGCAGAGCCCTCCCAGCTCGAACTCCCCGACTCCCAGCTGGTCCAGCACCGCCCGCACCTCGGCGGCCAGGGCCCGGCTGCTGTGGCGCCCGGGCAGCTCGGCCGAGGCCCCGAAGCCGGGCAGGTCCGGGATCAGCAGGGAGCGGGACCGGGCCAGGCGCGGCACCCAGCTCTCGAAGTTCTCCGCCGAGCCGATGAAGCCGTGGCAGAGGACCAGCGGCGGCCCCTGACCGGCGCTGACCAGCCGGAGCCGGCCCTGGGGCCGCTCCAGGACGCGCTCCTGCCAGCCCGCCGCCAGCGCCTCCGGGAGCGGGCCCGGGAAGGGGTCGGGGCTCAGCGCGACCCCTCGCTGGGGCCCTCGTCGGGCCAGGCGGGCAGAGGGTGCGCCAGGGGCCGGTCCCGGCGGTAGCCGAGCGCGTACTCCGCCGCCAGCTGGGTCTGCACCTCGCGCGTCCCCTCGTAGATCATGGTGGCCCGGCTGTTGCGCAGGTAGCGGGCGGCCTGGCACTCCTCGCTGAAGCCGGTGGCGCCGTGGACCTGGAGGGCGTCGTCGGCGCAGCGGTTGGCGCGCTCGCTGTTGACCCACTTGGCGAGGGCGGACTCCCGGGAGCTGCGCCGGCCCCGGTTCTTGAGCCAGCCGGCGCGGATCCAGAGCAGGCGCGCGATGTCGTAGTCGCGCTGCATCCCGGCGATCATCTGCTGCACCAGCTGGAGACGCCCGATCTCGGCCCCCTGGACCTGGCGCTGGCGGGCGTAGGCGACGCTCAGGTCGAGGCAGGCCCGGATGGTGCCGGCGGCGCCGCTGGCGACGCAGTAGCGACCGCTGTCGAGGCAGCTCATGGCCACCTTGAAGCCCTCCCCCTCCTCGCCGATCCGGTTCGCGGCCGGGACCAGGGCGTCGTCGAGGAAGACGATGGCGGTGTCGCTGGCGCGGAGCCCGTACTTGTCGTGGATGGGCTGGGTGCGCAGCCCGGGCCCGGCCAGGGCCCGCTCCACGGCGAAGGCGGTGATCCCCTCCGTCCCCCGCTCCGGGTCCACGGTGGCGAAGACCAGGAAGACCTCGGCGAAGTCGCCCATCGAGATCCACACCTTCTGCCCCCGCAGGCGGTAGAGGTCGCCCTCGCGCCGGGCCCGGGTGCGCAGGGCGCGCACGTCGCTGCCCGCCTCCGGCTCGGTGAGGCCGAAGCAGCCCTGGGCGCGGCCCTCGGCCAGCGGCCGCAGCAGGCGCTGGCGCTGCTCCTCGCTGCCCCACTGGTAGATGCCGGTCATGCAGAGCCCGGCGTGGACCGAGAGGGCGGTGCGGCAGGACGCGTCGACGTACTCCAGCTCCTCGCAGGCGAGCCCGAGGGCGAGCCAGTCCATGCCCGCGCCGCCGTAGCGCTGCGGGGTGCAGACACCGGGCAAGCCCACCTCGGCGAGCTTGGCGAAGAGCTCGGGGTCGGGCTCCTGGTCGCGGTCCCGGGCCGGGATCTCCGGCGCCAGGCGCTGGCCGGCGAAGTCCCGGATCAGGCGCGCGAACTCCTCCAGCTGCTCACCCAGCTCGAGGTCGAGCACCGGGCCGCCTCAGCCGGCCTCGGTGTCGATCTGGGCCCGCTGCAGCCTCCCCGAGTAGTCGATGTAGACCGTCTTCCACTCGCTGAACTCCTCCAGGGCGGTGGGGCCGGCGGCGCGCTGGCCGTTGCCGGTCGCCTTCGTGCCCCCGAAGGGGAGCTGGATCTCGGCTCCGATGGTGGGGGCGTTGACGTAGACGATGCCGGCGTCGAGCCGGTCCACCGCCTCCAGGGCGCGGTCGATGTCCCGGGTGTAGATGGCGAGGGAGAGCCCGTAGCGGGTCGAGTTGGCCAGCTCCAGGGCCGGCTCGAAGCCTCCGGCCGGCATCACCACCAGGGTGGGCCCGAAGATCTCCTCCTGGGCGATCCTCATCCCCTCGCTCACCCCCCCGAAGACGGTCGGCTGGTAGAAGTTGCCCTCCGCGAGCGCCCCCTCGGTGGCCACGGCGCCGCCGGTGAGGAGCTGGGCCCGCTCGGCCAGGCCGACCTCGGTGTAACCGTGGATGCGCTCCAGCTGGGCCCGGTTGATGACCGGCCCGACATCGGTGTCGGGATCGAGGCCGTCGCCCAGCCGGAGCCCCCTGACCCGCTCCAGGAGGCGCTCGGTGAAGGCTTCCAGGATCGGCTGCTCCACGATCAGA
>JASHRA010000162.1 GCA_030038765.1 Candidatus Dormiibacterota bacterium
GGCCTCGACCAACCTGGCGGCCTGGCAGGCGGCGGTCGAGGCCCATCCCCACGCCCTCGCCTACGTCGGCCCCGGCAGCCAGGACGCGACCTCCATGGCCGAGATCGAGCGCCAGACCGGCAAGCACTACCTGGTGGGCGCGGACGACCTCGACCCGGTGGCCCTCAAGGGCGTCGAGGACGGCCTGGTCCAGACCCTCATCTCCCCCGAGCACTGGCTCAAGGGCTACATCGCCATCGAGCTGCTGGCCCGCCACGCCATCAGCGGGGCCCCCATCCCCAAGGGCTGGTGGAACCCCGGCTTCCTCGTCGTCAACAAGAAGAACATCAAGGAGATCCTGGCCCGGCAGAAGAGCCCGCAGACCCGGGCCGCCTGGTTCAAGAAGGAGGCCGCCGCCGAGCTGGCCCATCCCAGCAAGTACATCAAGCCCCTGGCGGACGCCAACTGAGGCGCTGAGCCACTGATGCTCGAGGCACGGGGAATCAGCAAGCGCTACGGCGGCGTGGCCGCACTCAGGGAGGCGGAGCTGGTGCTCCGGCCGGGGTCGGCGCACGCGCTCCTGGGCGAGAACGGGGCCGGCAAGTCGACCTTGGTCAAGGTCATCGCCGGCGCCGTCCGCCCGGACGCCGGGGTGCTGCGCCTGGACGGGGAGGAGGTTTCCTTCTCCAGCACGGCCGACGCCGCCGAGCACGGCGTCGGCATCGTCTCCCAGGAGCTCAACCTGTTCCCCGACCTCGACATCCTGGCCAACCTGTTCCCCATGCGGGAGCCGCGGCGGGGCCCCTTCGTCGACCGGGCCGCCATGGCCAGCCGGGCCCGCCCGGTCCTGGCCGAGCTCGGTCTCGGGGTCTCGCTGCGGCAGCCGCTCAGCAGCCTCGACCTGGGCAGCCGCCAGCTGGTGGAGATCGCCAAGGCCCTGCTCTGCGACCCCAAGGTCCTGATCCTGGACGAGCCCACCTCGGCCCTGCACCAGGACAGCACCGAGGCCCTCATGGCCGCGCTCCGGGTGCTCCGCAGCCGGGACGTGGCGGTGCTCTTCGTCACCCACATCCTGGAGGAGGCGATGGCCCTCTGCGACGAGTTCACCGTCCTCCGCGACGGCGAGGTGGTGCTGGCCGGGCGGCCGCGCCCCGAGGTCACCGTCACCAGCCTGGTGCGGGCCATGCTGGGGGAGCGCTACCAGGGCAGCGCGGCCGCCGAGGCGATCGGCATCGACGACGAGGTGAAGGCGGCCCTGCACGCCAGCGCCGCCGGCAACCACAGCGACGGGCGGCTCCGGGTCGAGGGCGTCAGCATCCGCGGACGGCTCCAGGACGTCACGTTCGAGGCGCGCCCGGGCGAGATCCTGGGCCTGGCCGGGGTGGCGGGCTCGGGGCCGCTCAGCGTCCTGGAGCTGCTGAGCGGGACCAGGTCCCCGGAGCGGGGCCGGGTCTGGCTGCCCCACAACCGGCCCCTGCCCCGGGGCCAGCGCCAGTGCATCGGCGCCGGGGTGGCCCTGGTCTCGGGCGACCGGCGCCGGGTCGGGCTGATGCTGGACAAGCCGATCTGGGAGAACGTGGCCGAGGTGCGCGCCTTCGCCCTGGCCCGGGAGGGCTTCCTGGTCCGGCGCCGGGGCCTGCGCCAGCGGGCCATGGCCCACATGCGCCAGCTGGGGATCCGGGCCCGCTCCCCCGACCACCGCGCCGACGCCCTCTCCGGGGGCAACCAGCAGAAGGTGGTCTTCGCCAAGTGGCTGGAGGCGGAGCCCTCGGTGCTGCTGCTGGACGACCCGACCCGGGGCGTCGACGTCGGCACCAAGGCGGAGATGCACCGCCTGATCCGCTCCCTGGCCGCCGCCCGCGGGGTGGTGATCCTCTGCTCCACCGATCTCGACGAGCTGGCCCGGCTCTGCGACCGGGTCCTGGTCTTCTACCAGCACCGCGTCTGCGCCGAGCTCAGCGGCGGCCAGCTGAGCCAGCCGGTGATCCTGGAGACGATGAACACCGGCTGCCTGGGGCAGGCGGCCTGAGCGTGCCGGGGCCAGGACCGGTCGCCGCGGGGCGCCTTGGCTGAGCTGCTGCCGCTGGAGGAGGCGGTGCGGGAGCTGGTCCGCGACGGCGACAGCGTGGCCATGGAGGGCTTCAGCCACCTGATCCCCTTCGCCGCCGCCCACGAGCTGATCCGCCAGGGCTGCCGCCACCTGACCCTGATCCGGCTCACGCCCGACCTCATCTACGACCAGATGATCGGCATGGGCTGTGCCGACCGCCTCGTCTTCTCCTGGGCGGGCAACCCCGGCGTGGGCTCCCTGCACCGGCTCCGGGACGCCGTCGAGCACGGCTGGCCCCATCCCCTGGAGCTGGAGGAGCACACCCACGCCGGGCTCGCCAACCGCTACGTCGCGGGTGCCTCCGGCCTCCCCTTCGCCATCGTGCGCGACTACCTCGGCACCGACCTGGAGCGGCGGACGGCCAACGTCGCCAGCATCGCCTGCCCCTTCACCGGGGAGCGCCTGGCGGCGGTGGCGGCGCTGCGTCCCGACGTGGCCGTGGTCCACGCCCAGCAGGCGGACCGGGAGGGCAACGTGCTGCTCTGGGGCATTCAGGGGGTGCAGAAGGAGGCGGTGCTGGCCGCCCGGCGCTCCCTGGTGACGGTCGAGGAGGTGGTCGACGAGCTGGGCCCGGGGGGCCCGGGCGGCACCGTCCTCCCCCACTGGGTGGTCACCGCCGTCTCCGCCAGCCCCGGCGGAGCCCACCCCTCCTACGCCGCCGGCTACTCCAGCCGCGACAACCACTTCTACCAGGCCTGGGACGCCATCAGTCGCGACCGCGACCGCTTCCTCGCCTGGATGCGGGAGCACGTCCTGGAGGGCGGCGCCGGCAAGCCCCAGGCGAGCCCGGAGGAGGCACACCTTGGCCCTGCCTGAGACCAGCCTGGCGGCCCCTTCCGAGGACGGCCGGGAGCCGCGCTACACCAGCTCCGAGATGATGACCGTGGCCGCCGCCCGGGCCCTGCCCAACGGCACCGTCTGCTTCGTCGGCATCGGCATCCCCTCGCTCGCCGCCAACCTGGCCCGGCACCTGGCCGCGCCCGACCTGGTCCTCGTCTACGAGTCGGGGACGATCGGCGCCCGGCCCTCCCGGCCGCCCCTCTCCATCGGCGACGGGGAGCTGGCCGACACCGCCAGCTCGGTGGTCTCCGTGCCCGAGATCTTCAACTACTGGCTCCAGCCGGGACGGATCGAGGTCGGCTTCCTGGCCGCGGCCCAGCTCGACCGCTTCGGCAACATCAACACCACCGTGGTCGGCGACTACGCGTCGCCCCGGGTGCGGCTCCCCGGCGCCGGCGGCGCCTCCGAGATCGCCTGCTGCTGCAAGCAGGTGATCATCGTCATGCCCCACAGCCGGCGCGGGCTGGTGGAGCGGCTCGACTTCGTCACCTCGGTGGGCTACGGCAGCGGCCCCGGCGACCGGGAGCGGCTCGGCTTCCCCGGCGGGGGCCCGAGCATGGTGATCACCGACCTCGGGGTGCTCCGGCCCGACCCGGGGACGTGGGAGATGACGCTGACCGAGGTCCACCCCGGGGTGGAAGCGGCCGAGGCGGTGGCCGCCACCGGCTGGGAGCTCAAGGTCGACCCCCGCCTGGCCCGGACCGCGCCGCCCACCGAGCGGGAGCTGAGCACCCTGCGGGCACTCGACTCCCTAGGCTGGTGAGACGGCGATGATCCCTGGACCGAAGCGGCCCGAGGCGCCCACCGAGGAGGCGGTGCAGGACCCGTCGGTGGCGCGCCCGCCCTATCTCTACCCCGACTACCGGGCCACCCGCCTGCGGGCGCCGCGGCGGCCCCTGGTGGTGCTCCCCGAGCGTCTCCTGGACCCCGGCGGCCCGGTCTTCGGCGAGCTCACCCCGCACCAGCTCGAGGCCGACCTCACGCGCCAGCACAAGGGAGAGCCGCTGGGGCAGCGGATCATCGTGGCGGGCACCCTGAGGGACGGCTCGGGGCGGCCCATCCGGGGCCAGCTGATCGAGATCTGGCAGGCCAACGCCGCCGGGCGCTACGCCCACCAGGGGGACCAGCACCCGGCCCCGCTGGATCCCAACTTCACCGGCACCGGCCGGCTGCTGACCGACTCCGAGGGGCGCTACCGCTTCGTCACCATCCGGCCCGGCGCCTACCCCTGGCAGAACAACCCCAACGCCTGGCGGCCCGCCCACATCCACTTCTCCGTCTTCGGCACCGCCTTCGACCAGCGCCTGGTGACACAGATGTACTTCCCCGGCGACCCCCTGATGGCGACCGACCCCATCTCCTCGGCGATCGAGCCGAGGGCCCGGCGGCGCATGGTCTCGGACCTCGACCTGGGGCTCACCGTGGAGCAGTGGGCGCTCGGCTACCGCTTCGACATCGTCGTCGAGGGGAGCGCCGCGACCCCCTTCGAGGAGGTGGGCCGGGCGTGAGCGGGGCGGGCAACACGCCCTCGCAGACGGCCGGCCCCTACATCGCCATGGGCTTCTCCTGGCCCGGGCGCGAGCGCCTCCTCGACCCCGGAGAGCCGGGTGCCCTGGAGCTGGAGGGCCAGGTCCTGGACGGGGCCGGCCAGCCGGTGCCGGACGCGGCGGTGGAGATCTGGCAGGCGGACGCCGGGGGAGCGTTCCCCGGCCCCGGCCCGGCCCGGTGGCCGGGCTTCGGCCGCTGCCTCACGGACGAGGAGGGGCACTTCCGCTTCACCACCGTCAAGCCGGGCCGCCTGGCCGCCCCCGGGGGAGTCCTGCAGGCACCGCACATCGAGGTCCAGGTCTTCGGCCGAGGGCTGCTGCGCCAGCTCTTCACCCGCATCTACTTCGCCGACGAGGAGGAGGCGAACGCGCAGGACCCGGCCCTGGCGGCCATCCCGGACCGAGACGCCCGGGCCACCCTGCTGGCCCAGCCGACCGCCACCGGCTACCACTTCGACATCGTGCTCCAGGGGGAGCGAGAGACCGTCTTCTTTGCCCGCTGAGCCACCCGGCGGGTCCGGCGAGGGCGGGGCCGAGGACCTCGGTCGGGGGCTCTTCGGCTGGCTCGAGACCAGCTCCGAGGTGGCCCGGGCCACCTCGGACCGGGCCTGGGTCGCGGCCATGTTGGCCTTCGAGGTGGAGCTGGCCCGGGCCGAGTCGGACCTGGGGCTGATGCCCAAGACCGCGGCCGAGGAGATCGCCTCCGGGCTCGCCGCGGTCCGCCTCGAGGCCTCGGAGCTGGGCCGCGGGGCCGTCCCCAGCGGCAACCCGGTGCCGCCCCTGCTGGCCCTGCTGCGGAGCCGGCTGACACCGGCCGCCGGCGCCTGGCTGCACTTCGGGGCCACCAGCCAGGACGTCATCGACACCGCCCTGATGCTGGTCGCGAAGCGGGCCTCGGAGCTGATCGTCTCGGACCTGGGCCGGGCCTCGCGGGCCCTCGCCGAGCTGGCCCGGGCCCAGCGCGTCACGCCGGCGGTGGGCCGGACCCTGCTCCAGCCGGCGGTCCCCACCAGCTTCGGGCTGCGCGCCGCCGGCTGGCTGGTGCAGACGCTCGAGGTGAGGGCGGAGCTCGGCCGGGTGGGCCGGGAGCGGCTCGCCCTCCAGCTGGGCGGCGCCGCCGGCAACCTGGGCGCCCTCCGGAGCCGGGGGCCGGAGCTGGCGGCCATCATGGCGCGACGGCTCGGGCTGCGAGAGCCGACCCTGCCCTGGCACACGGACCGGACCCGCCCGGCGGAGCTGGCCTCGGCGCTGGCCATGGTCACCGGCGCCGCCGCCAAGGTGGGCCGGGACGCGGTGCTGCTGGCCCAGACGGAGGTGGCCGAGGCGGTCTCCCCCGACTCCGGCGGTCGCTCCTCGACCATGCCCCAGAAGCGGAACCCGAGCCGGGCCGCCGGCCTCATCGCGGGTCACCGCCGGGCGGTGCCCCTGGCGGCGGCGGTACTGGGCGGGATGGCCCAGGAGCTGGAGCGCTCGGCCGGGGAGTGGCAGGCGGAGTGGCTGACGATGACCCAGCTGATGCGCCTCTCCGGGGGCTCGGCCCGGGGCCTGGCGGAGCTGGCCGAGGGCCTGGGGCCAGACCCGGAGCGGATGCGAGCCAACCTGGAGCTGACCCGGGGGGCGGTCATGGCCGAGCAGGTGGCGCTGGGCCTGGGGGAGCGGCTCGGGCGGGAGCGGGCGCAGGAGCTCCTGGAGGCGGCCCTGCGGCGCAGCGCCGAGCGGGGTACGGAGCTGGAGCACGAGCTGGAGCTGGGGCTGGAGGGAGCGCTCCCGCCCGGGGAGCTGGCCGCGCTCCTCGACCCCGCCGCCTACCTGGAGGCGGCCGGCGGGCTGGTGGACCGCGCCCTGGCCGTCTGGGCCAGCCAGGAGGCCACCGCGCCGTGAGCGTCCCCGGAGCGCCCGGGCCCGGCCTCAAGGTGGAGGGCGAGGCGGGCGCGCCAGCGCTGCTCCTGCTGGGCTCGCTGGGTACCGGTGACGAGCTCTGGGCTCCCCAGGTGCGCCGGCTGCGCGGGCGCTTCCTGGTCATCCGTGCCGGCCTGCCCGGCCACGGCGGCGCTCCGCCCCCGGGGGGACCCCTCAGCCTCGCCCGGCTGGCCCAGGCGCTGCTCGACGAGCTGGACAGCCTCGGCGTGGGGCGCTTCTCCCTCTGCGGCCTCTCGCTGGGGGGGATGCTGGCCATGGAGATCGCGGCCACGGTCCCGGAGCGGGTCGAGCGCCTCCTGCTGGCCTCGACCGGGGCCCGCATCGGGGAGCCCGGGGCCTGGCGGGCCAGAGCGGCCCGGGTGCGCGCCGGCGGCATGGACGCGATCCTCTCCGAGGTCCTCCCCCGCTGGCTCACGCCCGAGTTCCGGGAGGCGGAACCGGTGCGGACCGAGGCCCTGCGCCGGTCCCTCGCCGCGGTCGACGCCGGCGCCTACGCGGCCCTCTGCGAGCTCCTCGCCGAGGCCGACCTCGGCCCCCGGCTGGAGCTGATCCGGGCTCCCGCCCGGCTCGTCTACGGGGCCGCGGACCTGGTCACCACCCCGGCCCAGGGGCTGGAGCTGATGGCGCGGCTGCCCGGGGCCGGGCTGCAGGTCCTGCCGGGAGCCGGGCACCTGGTCAACGTGGAGCGCGCCCAGGGCTTCACCGAGCTGCTCCTGGAGCACCTCCTGGGGGGCCAGCTGGAGAGGGGCGCCAGGGTCCGGCGGGAGGTCCTGGGCGAAGCCCACGTGGACCGCGCCGAGGCCCGCACCAGCGACTTCACCGCCGACTTCCAGGAGCTGCTCACCCGCTACGCCTGGGGCGAGGTCTGGGACCGGCCCGGGCTGAGCCGGTCCCAGCGCCGGCTGGTGACCCTGGCGGCGCTGGTGGCCATGGGCCGGTGGGAGGAGCTCGAGATGCACGTCCGGGCGGCCCTCGAAGACGGGCTGGAGCCGGACCTGCTGCGCGAGCTCCTGCTCCAGCTCGCCGTTTACTGCGGGCTCCCCGCCGCGCACACCGCCTTCCAGCGGGTGGAGCGGGTGCTGGTGGAGAGGGATCCTGAGGGACCGGGGGGAGAGCCAGCCTAGCCCAGCCCAGCCACGGCCACAGCCAGCTGGGCCAGGTCCGGCATGGCCGCCTGGGCGCCCTGGGCGCGGGTGGAGAGGCTGGCCGCCGCCACCGCCTGGCGCAGGCCC
>JASHRA010000163.1 GCA_030038765.1 Candidatus Dormiibacterota bacterium
TGGTCCCCCTGGTCGTCACCCTCACCGGCCTGGCCCCGGCCGAGGCCTTCCTCCCCTGGCTGTCCGCCCCCCTGGCCGAGGGCCCGCTCCGCAGCTCCACCTCCCCGGACCGGGGGCAGCGGGCCAAGGCCTCGCGCCAGATGACACTCCTGCTGGTGGCGGCGTCGGCGCTCCTGGCGCTCGGCGTGTGGGCGGGCTGAGCCGGCCTCAGGCGCCCCCACTGCTGGCCAGCGCCTCGACGTGGAGGGGCAGGCCGTACTCCGGCAGCAGCAGGTCGACGGTCCGGTCCCAGCTGAAGTGCTGGGCCCGGCGCCGCGCCGCCTGGGCCATGCGCTCCCGCCGCTCCCGCGCCAGCTCCAGCACCCGGGCGATGGCGGCCGCGTAGGCCCCCGGATCCCGCCCCTCCACCAGGTAGCCGGTGACGCCGTCCTCCACCACCTCGCGCAGACCCCCGACCGAAGCCGCCACCACCGGCGTGCCGCAGGCCTGGGCCTCCAGCGCCACCAGGCCGAAGGACTCGGTGTGGGAGGGCACCACGACCACGTCGGCGACGCAGTAGAGGAGCGCCAGCCGGTCCTGCGGCTGGGCCCCGAGGAAGCAGACCCGCTGCCTCAGGCCCAGCTCCTCGGCGCGCTGCCGCAACTGGCGTCCCTCGTCGACGACGGCGCCGTCGCTGCTCACGTCGCCGACGAAGACGAGGCGCGTGGTCCCCCCCGCCAGCAGGGCGAAGGCCTCGAGCAGCGTGCCCGGTGCCTTGAGCGGTTCCAGGCGGCCGGCGAAGAGGACGACCGGCCCGCTGTCGAGCCCGAGCTTGCGACCGAGGCGGGAGGCGTCCCGGGGTTGGAAACGGACCAGGTCCACCCCGGGCGGGGCGACCAGCAGCTGGCCCGGGGCGGCGCCGTAGTGACGCTCCAGGCTGAGCGCCTCACCCCTGGTGTTGGCCACCAGCCGGGCTCCGCCGCTGACCGCCCGCCGCTCGGAGAGGAGGCGCTCCAGTCCGTCGCCGTCGAAGCCGTACTCGGCCTTGACCGCGGCCAGCGTGTGCGAGGTGTGCAGCCAGGGGACGCCCAGCTGGCGGGCCAGCTCGGCCGCCACCTCGACCGTCAGCCAGTAGTGGCTGTGGACCGCCACATAGTTTCGGCCCGAGCGGCGCATGTAGGCGCGGATCCCGCGCAGGTACTCGGCGCGGGTCTGGGGCAGCTGCTTCTTGGCGAGGCTGCGGGCCGGTCCCGCAGGCACGGCCACCACCCGGCTGCGGGGGCCCAGGACCTGCTCCTCGGCCTCGTCGGCGTCGGTGCGGCGCACGAAGATGTCGGTGTAGACGCCGCGAGCGCCCAGCTCCTCGCAGATGGCCCGGACGTAGACGTTGAGGCCGCCGTTCTCGCGCTGGCCCAGCCGCGCCAGCGGGGAGGCGTGGAGCGAGAGGAAGGCGACCGTGTCCTCCGCCCCCAGGCCGGGAGCGTAGCCCCGCCGGCTCACGCGCGCTCCCCGCCCGCGTCGCGGGAGACCTGGAGCCGCCACAGGGGCCGGTCCACGGCGCCGAGATGGTACTTGTAGGGCTCGTCGCCACGGAGGAAGTCCGCTCCCCGGCACCCCTCCCCGATGGCGACCCGGATCCCCATCGCCACCGCCACCAGCCCCGGGGAGAGCGCAGCCTGCTCCGGGTCGTAGCCGGAGTTGTAGAGGCGCCAGGTCCCGGAAGAGGTCAGGCCCATGGTCGCGGCGATGAAGCGATCCCCCGCCTGCAGGAGCTGGAGGCGCAGCCAGCCCCTCTCCCGCATGGCCCGGGCCGCGGTCCTGATGAAGGTCTCCACGGGCCCGGTGAGGAAGCGCTCCTTGTGCGGGCCGCTGGCGCGCAGCAGGCGCAGGAAGTGGTCCAGGGCCGGCTCCAGGCCGATCTCCCGATCGTCCACGCAGCGCCAGCCCGGAGCCTCCGTATCCATGCGCCGCAGCTTGCGCCGCAGCTCGTGCCGGTCCTTCTTGCCCAGGCGCTCGCCGACGAACTCATCGAAGCTGGCGGCCAGCTCCACCTTGGGGCTGACCGCGTCCTGGCCCAGCTGGTGGGCCAGGGGGAGCCCACCCACCGCCGCCACCAGGCTCGAGAGCGCCTCCGAGGCGTCCGGCAGGTGGTGGAACTCGGCGGCGGCCCAGCCCGCGCCGGCGAGGAGGTGGGAGAGAACCGCCGGCGCCACCCTGGGGCCCGACCCGGCTACCAGCAGCAGGCCGAGGTGGTCGGAGAGCTCTCCCGAGCCGAGGGGCAGGAGCCGCTCCGGGTGGGCTGCCTCCGAGAACATGGGCGCCACCCCGAGCGGCTCGGAGTCCGCGTACACGACCAGGCAGCGCAGCTGGCGGCCGGCCCCGAAGCTGCGCCACCAGGCCCACTGCCAATCCCAGGAGAGGAACGGATTCAGCTCAGAGGCCCGGGCCTCGATGCGGTTCCAGGTCGGCCGCAGTGACTCCAGCTCCTCGCCGGTGGTCACCTCGCGGACCTGGAGGCCGGCTCCGCCTAGTTCAGTCGCAGAGGGCGCCCCAGGGGGCGCCGGACATGAGGCCGAGATGCTCACTCCACCATGAATCCACGGGCGCGCCCGGACAGCCGCTGGGCGGTGGCCGGTGAGATGACTCTACCATCGCCCCGAGGCATGAACCAGAAGCAGGGGTGATCGGCGACGCAGGCCGGCGACTCGGGGCGCGCCGACGTCCTGATCTGGACCGTCGCCACCGGAGGGGGCCACATCAGCGTGGCCCGCGCCCTCTCGAGCGCCATCTCGCGGCTCAGCTCCGGGGAGCTGGTGACCCGGCTGGCTGACCCGACCAGGGTCGGATCCGGCCGCCTCTCCCGGGCCCTGGCCGGTGCCTACGGCCCCCTGGTGCGCCGCTCCCCAGCCGGCTGGGGGCTGCTCTACCGGAGCTTCAGCCCGGACCTCAGCAGCAGCCTGCTTGACCGCTTCCTGCGCTGGGAGCTGGCCCCCGCCATGTCGCGCGTCGTAGAGCAGGCGCGGCCCCGCGTGGTGGTGGTTTGCCACCCCCTGCTGGGGGCGGCGGCGCGCAGCGCGGCGGGTTCCCCGGGCGGCGCGGCCCCACGGCTGGTGACGGTAGTCACCGACCTCCTGGGGGGGCACGTCGGTTGGCTCTCGGCCCGTCCGGAGCTGTTCCTGACCCCCACCGCGCGGGCCAGCGACTGGTGCCGCGCACACGGCGTCCCGGCCCCAGCCATCCGTGAGACCGGTCTTCCCGTGGACCCCGAGCTGGCCCAGGACCTCGGCCGACCCGGGCGCCGAGAGGAGGCCCGGGAGCACCTGGGCCTGGACCGCGAGCGGCTCTGCCTGCTCCTGGGCGGCGGCGCCGAGGGGGCGGGGCGTCTGCGGCAACTGGTGCAGTGGATCGGGGACGCCGGTCCAAAGTTGCAGGCGGTCGTCGCCTGCGGCCACAACCGGGCCCTGCGCGAGTGGCTCGAGGGCCACGCCAGCAACTGGCCGCTGCGGGCGCTGGGATACCAGGAGTCGCTCACTCCCTGGCTGCGAGCCGCCGACGTCTACGTCGGCAAGGCCGGTCCCAGCAGCGTGGCCGAGGCGGCCGCCGCCGGCCTGGCGCTGGTCCTGACCGGCTCGCTTCCCGGGCAGGAGGGGGAGAACGAGGCGGAGCTGGTCTCCGCCGGCGCCGGCCTCCGCGTGCGCGGGCGGGCGGCACTGGCAAGGGCGCTGGGACGGCTGGCTGACCCGGCCGACCCGATGCTGGCCCAGATGCGGCGTGGCTCGCTCCGCTGGTCCCGGCCGGAGGCGGCGGCCCGGGCCGCCGCCGAGATCCTTCAGCTGATCTGAGCGCGGCCCGGGGCCGACCCCGACTCGGGCAGGAACCGCATGCGCGTCACGCGCCGCTCGCCCAGCTCGGCGTTCACCGCCTCCAGCAGCACCGCCGAATCCATCTGCAGCTGATGGGCCACGGCGGGATGGGCGCAGGCCACGACCAGGACCGAACCCTCCACCGCCACCACCCGGACGTGGGGGCGAAGGAAGTCCCCGCAGGCGCGGGCGAAGGCGGCCTCCGCCCTTGCCTGGCGCACCTTGGATGTCCCCCCCAGCCGGCGCAGCGCCCGGGGAAGGATCGACTCGATGAGCTCCACTCTCACTCCTGGTGCTGGCCGCGCGGTGTCACCCGCCCACCGCCCACGTCAATCGTCCTCGCCACCTCCACGGCTCCGCTCAGCTCGGAATCATCGGTCGAGGTCAGCAGCGTCTGCTCCACGGCGAGCTCGTCCCCCAGCAGCCTCACCAGCCTGGTGCGCCGCTCGCGATCGAGCTCGGAGAGCACGTCATCCAGCAGCAGCAGGGGCGCCTCCGCGGTCAGGTCGAGGTGTCGCCGCACCTCGGCCACCTTCAGCGCCAGCACGATGCTGCGCTGCTGCCCCTGGGAGGCGAACTGCCTGGCCGCGTGGCCATCGAGCACGATGTCGAAGTCGTCCCGGTGCGGCCCCACCAGGCACAGCCCCCTCGCCAGCTCCTCGGGGGCGGACAGGGAGAGGGCCGCGCGGATCAGCTCCGGTCCTCTTCCCGCGGACCACTCCAGCTGCTGGGCGCGGCCCAGGCCGGGGCGGTAGCTGAGTCCCAGCTCCCCGACCTCGCCCAGGCGGAGCAGCGCCGTCGCCGCCGCCGGGGCAACCCGGGAGAGGTAGTCGGCGCGCGCCTCCATGACGGCTGAACCGTATTCCACGAGCGCCTCCGTCCAGGGAGCCAGCTCGCGCCCGACGTCCTGGCCCTCCCGGGCCCGTCGGAG
>JASHRA010000164.1 GCA_030038765.1 Candidatus Dormiibacterota bacterium
CCAGCTCGGGCGCGCTCTGCGACCGCCTCCTGGCCGCGCTGCGAGCCGCCGACGGGGCCGGGGGAGACCGCCGCGGGCGGCAGGCGGCGGCCCTCCTGGTGGTCCGCCAGGAGGCCGGCTACGGCGGCTTCGACGACCGCATGATCGACCTGCGCGTCGACGACCACCCGACCCCGGTGGGCGAGCTGGAGCGACTCCTGGGGCTCTGGCGCCTCTACTTCGAGCAGGCCGCCGAGGCTGACCTGCTGCCGCTGGAACCGGCGCTCCTGGAGCGCCTGCGCCGCGCCCTCCAGCGCCGCCACCGGCTCCCGGCGGGGGCCGACGAGGCGGCCCTCTGGACCGCCTTCGACGCCTGGGTGGCGCGGGAGAACCTGGAGGAGCGGGCCAGCTCCCACGACCGCTTCGACCCGGCCGTCCTGGAGCGCCTGGAGGCCAGCGACCCCGAGGGCTGAGCCGGCCGCGCCGGGGGAGCGCGGCTTCTCCCCGCCGGGCCCGGGAGCCCGACAATGGGGCCGGGCGCGGCAGGGCGCCCCCCTCACCTGGAGCTGAGATGAACATTCGCCGGCTGGTACTGGACGTGGACAAGGCGGTGGCCCGCCCCACCCTGGTGGAGATCGCCCGCGCCATCGAGGACGCCCCCGGCGTCGACGGGCTCAACATCACCGTCACCGAGATCGACATCGAGACCGTGGGCACGACCATCACGGTGGAGGGCGAGAACCTGGACTACGAGTACCTGGTCAAGGCCATCGAGTCCACCGGGGCGGTGGTCCACAGCATCGACGAGATCGCCGCCGGCCGGGTCATGGTGGAGTCGATACCTCGACAACGATGAGAGACCTGCTCCGGCTCTCCCGGTACAACCTGCTGCTACCGGTGGTGCTGGGGCTCTCGGACGGGATCCTGCTCGCCCTCACCCTGGCCGCCGGCCGCCTCGTCTCCTCGGCCCAGCCCATCGGCTGGAGCCTCGCCATCCGGATCGCCATCGGCGCCCTCGCCTCGGGCGCCTTCGTCTTCTTCGTCGCCACCTACTCCAGCCTGCGGGGCGACCTGATGCACGCCGAGCGCCAGCTGAACGTCACCAGCCGGGGCCAGCTGGCCTCCAGCCGGCTGGGGCTGGAGGTCCTGGTCGAGGCCGGCGCCACGACCCTGGTCTCCAGCGTGGCGGACTTCCTGGGCGCGCTCGTCCCGCTGGTCCCGGCGGTGCTGCTGCCCCGCATCGGCCTGGGCTCGGTGGTGGCCTCCCTGCTGGCCCTCGGCGTGCTCGGGCTGGTCCTCGCCCGGGTCGTCCACGGCACCTACTGGCGCTGGTGCCTGAGCCTGCTCCTGGGCGGCAGCGTGCTGACGCTGCTGGGGGCCAAGCTGAGCCTGGTCTGAGCCCTCGCGGAGCCCCCCGGGCTCAGCTCCCGGGCCGCCCCACGGCGCCGGCCAGGTCCCGCTCCGAGTAGCCCCAGCTGGCCTCCGCCGCCGCCGGCCCCGAGGGCCCGAGTGCGAGCCCGGCGCCCTCCTGGTAGCGGGCGGGGTTGCGGCGCGCCATCAGGGCCGGGACCAGGTGGAGGCCGAGGGCGAAGATGGCCCAGCCGAAGAAGAGCGGCAGGCCCATGCTCCAGATGTCCTTGGCCAGGTAGAAGTGGAAGTCGTAGGGGTCCATGGCCTGGCAGGCGGCCATCAGCAGGCCGCAGGCACCGATGGCCAGGTTGGCGAGCACGAAGGCCTGGGCCAGGAGCCGGGGACGGGCCGCCCGCAGGCGGTCCAGGGGCGGCGTCGAGTCGGGCAGCGGCTCGGAGCGCCGCCAGCCGCGCCAGAGCGCGAGCAGCAGCCCGGCCCAGGCCAGGGCGCCGAGCCCGAAGATGGCGGAACCGAAGGCGGTGAGGTTCTGCGCCACCGGCGCGCTCAGCCCCTGGGTCACGGCGTAGGTGCCCTGGTTGAGGACCAGGCCCCCGCCGCTGAGGCAGGCCCCTCCGAGGATGGCCAGGGCGAGGATGGTGAGCCAGTCCGGTCGCCGCGGGCGGCGCGCCGCGGAGCTCCGGTCGAGGGCGCCCAGCGTCTTCCAGAGCAGGGGCGCGCCGACCAGCCAGCCGAGCCAGGGGGGCAGGATGGCGGGGATCCAGTCCACCAGGGGGTTGAAGTGGAAGTCCTGGACGTCCCAGATCCGCAGCAGGTTCATGGCGGCCCAGACCACGACCGTGTAGCAGGCGAGGTAGAAGAAGGCGCCCACCACCAGGCGGTAGCGTGCCTCCACCAGGCGCTGGAGCCCGCCCTGGGGCGGGGCCAGGAGCCCCGCCACCTTCCAGTAGAGGGGCGCGAACAGCGCCAGGACGATCAGCACCGGCGTGAACCAGGGCAGGATGTCCATCAGCAGGTCGAAGTGGAAGGTGCGCGGGTCCACGGCCTTGAGCACGACCATGAGGCACCAGACCAGGCCCACGAAGGCGAGGCACAGGAAGCAGGCGCCGAGCAGCACCTCGAAGCGGCGCCGGACCAAGAATCCCGCTCTCAACCGGTCCATGGTAGCCGGGGCCGGACGGAGGGGCAGGCCCCGGCCACGACGCAGCGGCGAGCACGGCATCGCACCCCTCCCGGGGGAGGCTCCGGCTCAGAGGGAGCGGAAGATCACCGCCAGCCCGATGAAGAGCAGTAGCAGGGAGAGCAGCGCCAGGCAGCCGAAGTCGAAGCTGATGAGGAGCCGGAAGCCGCGCCGCATCTCCCCCACCGCGGGCGATCGCAGCTGGCCGGACGCGGTCGGGAGCGGCCCCTGGCGCGGCAGGGGCTCGTCCACGGGCTGGCTGCGGCCCCAGATGCCCCTCAGCGTGATGTAGGCGGCGCCCGCCATCAGGACCCCGACGGCGACGATGATCACGCCCAGCCCGACGCCGTCGGAGCCGCCGGCGGCGGCCAGCAGCGAGAGACCGGTCACGGGGCCCGCTGGGGCCGCGCCTCAGGACAGGGAGCGGTACTCGCGCCGGGCATCGAGGACCCAGCCCCCGAGGGCGACCACGACCACCACCAGGCCCACGATCACGACCTCGATCTTGGTGATGACCCCGATCAGGGACATGGCCACGCCCAGGGCCAGGACGATGGGCCAGAAGCTGGGCTTGGAGACCTCGCCCTCGGGCTCCTTCGGCTCCCGGTCGGGCTCGGGCTCAGCCAGCATGGGCCGCGCCCAGGTAGATCACGGCCCAGATGAAGCCCAGGGCCAGCATCAGGATCGCGATCACCGTCAGCAGGAGGCCGAAGCGGACGTTGCCACGGGCCTCTCGCTGGTGCACGTCAGGACTCGGCCGGGCCTGGGCCGGCCAGCTGGGAGGCGGGGTTCACGCCCCCGAGTAAACCACGCTCGGCCCCGCCCGCGGGGAGGGGCGGCGGCGAGTCGGCCGCGGCCTGCCAGCCCAGCGCCGCCAGCGCCACCACGGCGGACCAGACCGCGGAGCCCAGGGCCAGGTGGAGGTCCTGGAGCGCCTCGGGCGCCTGCAGGGTCGCCACCAGGCCCCCGACCGCGATCTGGGCCAGCAGCAGCACCGCGATCAGGTCCGCCAGCGGGCGCGCGCCCGGCAGGGAGCGCCAGCGGCGGGCCGCGTGCATGACCAGGAAGGCGATGGCGACGGTGGCCAGCAGGACCATCAGGCGGTGCCCTCCCTGGATCAGCAGCAGCGGTCCCGGGACCCCCTGGGAGGAGGTGCAGGCGGGCCAGGAGGGACAGGAGTAGGTGGCGCCCCCGTCCACCACCAGGGAGCCCGAGATCATGACCACGAAGGTGAGCACGACCGTGACCGGGCCCCAGGCGGTGAGGCGGTGGCCCTGCGCCTCGCGGTGGGGCAGCAGGCTGGTCACCGCCGTGATCCAGACCACCCCGAGCAGGATCATGGCCGTGAGCAGGTGCAGCGCCACGGTCACGGGCGCGTTGTGGGTGATCACGGTGATGGCCCCGAGCGCGATCTGGATGGCGATGATGGCCAGCGCCGCCAGCGCCGGCCAGAGCACCGAGGGCCGGTGCCGGGCGAAGCGCCAGGCGGCCAGCGCCGTCAGCACGACCAGGAGCGTGACCACGGTGACCAGGTAGCGGTGGGACTGCTCCAGCAGGGAGTGGAAGTTGTCCACCGGCCCCAGCTGGCCGTAGCAGAGCGGCCACCCGGGACAGCCCATGCCCGACTCGGTGACCCGCACCGTGCTCCCCAGGATGACCAGGAAGTAGGTCACCACCCCGGTGGCCACGGCCAGCGCCGGCAGCGTCCAGGCCAGCCGCGAGGGCGCGCCTCCGGTGCCCGCGGGCGTCATCGCGGTAGCCGGCCGCCGCGGGCGGGCGCCGGGCGGCCTGGCGGCAGCTGGACCATGGACCCCTCCTGACCCGATCTCCTGATGCTAACTCGGGCCAGCCGCCGGACCGGCCCCGCGGCGGCGCCTGCTACCGTGGGCCCCCGTGACCAGCCCCTCGGGCCGGGAGCGCACCGGCCCCCACTTCGGGAGCGCCCAGCTCCGCCTCTGCCTGGCCGCGCTCTGGATCCTCGACGGCGCCCTCCAGCTGCAACCGGGGATGTTCACCTCCGCCTTCAGCAGCGCCACCCTCTACAACTCGCTGATGTACCAGCCGTCCTGGCTGCTGAGGCCGCTGGTCACGGTCGACTCCCGCTTCGCCGGGCACGTGGCCGCCCTCACCCTGGGCGTGGCCGTGATCCAGATCGGGATCGGCCTGGGCATCATCTGGAAGCGCACCCGCAAGCCGGCCCTGCTCGCCTCCATCGTCTGGGCGGCGGCCGTCTGGGTCTTCGGCGAGGGGCTCGGATTCCTCGCCACCGGGACCGCCCTCATCGGCACCGGGGCGCCCGGGTCGGCGGCCCTCTACGCGCTCCTCTCCTGGCTCGCCTGGCCGAGGAAGGCGCGCGACCGGGACCGCGAGTCCGGGGCGCTGCCGGCGCGCTCGACGCGGGCGCTCTGGTCCGGCTACTGGGCCCTCGGGGCGCTGCTCCAGCTCCCCCTCCGCTACGGGGTGGGGGCGGTGCTCGCCTACAACCTGCAGACTGCGGCCCAGTCCGAGCCCGGTGCCCTCGGCCCGCTCGACTACCGGCTGGCCAAGCTGGCCTACGCCAACGGCTTCGAGGTGAGCCTGGCCCTCGGCCTCTTGGAGCTGGCCCTGGCGGTGGGCGTCT
>JASHRA010000165.1 GCA_030038765.1 Candidatus Dormiibacterota bacterium
GCGCGCCACGTCGAGGGCGCAGCGCGCCACCCCGGGCAGCTCCGCCCAACCGAGCCCGAGCCCCGGCCCCAGCTCCGGGACCGGGATCAGCTCGGAGTCCAGCCCGAGGCGCCGGAGCCAGGCCCTGGTGCGGTGGTAGAAGGACCAGACGTGGCTGGCCCCGGCGTCGACCTCGGCCTCGCCGAGCCGGACCGAGCGCACCCTGCCGCCGACCCGCGCCTCGCGCTCGAACAGGGTCACGCGGCAGCCGGCGTCGACCAGGCAGCGGGCCGCGACCAGGCCCGCCACCCCGGCCCCCACGACCGCTACCGAGCGGGGCTCCGGGAGCGGCGGCTCCAGCCTCAGGCCGAGGTCGAGGGTGGCGCGGCCGGGGCCATCTCCTGGCCCTCGGGGACGACCACCACGGCGGTGCCGTAGGCGAGGATCTCGCTGACCCCGGGGGCCAGCTCGTTGGAGTCGTAGCGCATGGAGAGGACGGCGTTGGCGCCCACGGCGGCAGCGTGCTGGATCATCAGCTCATAGGCCTCCTGGCGGGCGTGGTCGCTCATCTTCATGTAGACGGTCTGCCGGCCGCCGACGAACTGCTGCAGCCCGGCCCCCAGGTTGCCCACGACGGAGCGGGAGCGGATCATCAGGCCCCGCACCACGCCCAGCTGCCGCACCACCCGGTAGCCGTCGAAGTTGACCCCGGTGGTGACCCAGAGCGGGGGTGCCTGGTGCCCGGTGTCGGGGGGCGGCTGGTAGCTCATCGCCGGCAGTCTAGCAACGGCCCCGGGTTGCCTAGGGGGCGCTGGGCAGGTGGAGCCGGATGCCGTCCGACGCGGAGCTCAGCTGCCCCCCCAGCAGGGCGTCGTAGATGAACTGGGACCAGGTCTCCATCTCCAGGTAGAGGGAGCCCAGGTCAGGCAGCGCCACCATGGCGCCCTCCAGCTTGTCGCGCTCGCGGACCTCGACCGGGGCGCCGCCGCTGGGCACCAGCACCAGGACCCCCAGGTGCACCCTGCCCACCTCGCCGGCGTCGTCCTTGATCAGCGCCACGGCGCGCCCCTCGAGGGCGGGCAGGCAGACCACCTCCTCGGCCCACTCCCGGCGGCAGCCGGCCAGCCAGGCCGCCTCACCCTCCCCGTCCTCGCTGTTGATGTGCCCGCCGACGCCGAGCGTCACCTGGCCCCGTAGGCGGCGCTCGCTGCCGCCCCGGAGGCGGCGCAGGGTGAGGAGCCGATCGCCGTCCATCACCACCAGGTGGGGGATCACCTGCTGCCACTCGGGGGCCACCTCTGCCTCGGCGCGGGGCAGGAAGCGGCCCCGCCCCCGGATCGCCTCCAGCAGCCGCTCCACGCCGCCCAGCTGCAGGCCGCGCCAGCAGGGCTCGGGGAGCAGCCCCTGCCGGGGCACCACCAGCACCCGCTCCCGCCCGGCCCGGGCCGCAACCGCCGGGGCGGGGGCTCCGGGAGCTCGCATCCGGCCAAGGATAGGCGGCGTCAACGCTAGGCTGGCGGGGTGGACCCCGGACCCATCTGCATCATCGGGGCGGGGATGGCCGGGGGCCGCGCCGCGGCCGCGCTGCGGGAGCGCGGCTACGATGGCGAGCTGCTGCTCCTGGGGGAGGAGTCGGAGCCGCCCTACGAGCGCCCACCGCTATCCAAGGCCTACCTCAGCGGCCAGCTCGACCGGGGCAAGCTGCTGCTCCGGGACGCGGGCTTCTACCGCCAGCAGTCCATCGAGTGGCGGCCCGGCGCCCTCGTCACGGGGATCGATCGGGAGCGGGGCCGGCTCCGCCTCGGGGACGGGTCCGAGCTCCCCTACGGCCGCCTCCTGCTGAGTCCGGGCTCGCGGCCCCGCCGCCTTGGGGTGCCCGGGGAGGAGCTGGCCGGCGTCGCCGCCTACCGCGACCTGGCTGACGCCGACCGGCTCCGCCAGGAGCTCGTGTCCAGCCCCCGGGTGCTGGTGGTCGGGGGTGGCTTCCTCGGCTCCGAGCTGGCCGCCGTGGCGCGCGCCGCCGGCTGCCCGGTGACCGTGGTGGAGCAGCTGCCGGAGTTGATGGGAGGCTTCCCGGGGGAGATCCAGCACCTCTGCCACGAGCTCCACCTGGGCGCCGGGGTGGAGCTCCGCCTGGGGTGCACGGTGAGCCAGTTCCGGGGTGGCCAGCGGGTCGAGGCGGCCCTGCTCGACGACGGCTCCCAGGTCCCCTGCGACCTGGTCCTGGTCTGCGTCGGTGCCGAGCCCCGCACCGAGCTGGCCGCCGCCGCCGGGCTGGAACTCGATGGCGGCATCGTCGTGGACCGCCGCCTGGAGGCGGCCCCGGGCCTCTTCGCGGCCGGCGACGTGGCCAGCTGGCCCAGCTCCAGGTGGGGCCGGCGGCTGCGCCTCGAGCACTACGACAACGCCCACCAGCAGGGGCTCTTCGCGGCCGGGGCCATGCTCGGCGAGGGCGCCACCTACGACCCTCTCCCCTACTTCTGGACCGAGCAGTACCAGGCCACGGTGCAGCAGGTGGGGGTGCCCGAGCCGGGCCAGGAGCGGGTCCTGCGCGGCGACCCCGCCTCGCTCCGCTTCTCCCTCTTCCTGCTGGAGCGGGGCCTCCTCCGCGCCTGCGTCGCCGTCAACCGCTTCCCCGACCTGGCCGCGGCCCGGCGCCTCATCGAGGCCGGCGTCGCCGTCGACACCGAGCGCCTCGGTGACCCGGGGCTGGACCTGCGCGCGTGGTCCCGCCAGCTGACCGGGGCGGCCTAGGGCGGGGCCAGCCCGAGCCGCCGGCGCGAGATGGCCACCGCCTCCGGGCTCTGGTCCACCAAGAGGTAGCGCCGGCCCAGTGCCTGGGCCGCCACCCCGGCGGTGCCGCTGCCGCAGTAGAAGTCGGCCACCAGCTCTCCGGGACGGCTGGAGGCGCGGACGATGCGCTCCAGCAGGGCCAGCGGCTTCTGGGTGGGATAGCCGGTCCGCTCCCTTCCCGAGGTGGGCACGATGGTCATCCACCAGGTGTCGGTGGGCAGCTTGCCCAGGGCCGCCTTCTCCGGGCCCACCAGGGAGGGCGCCAGGTAGGGGATGCGCTCGATCTCGGCACGGTTGAAGGTCCAGCGCTCGCCCCGCGCGTACCAGAGGATGGTGTCGTGCTTGTGGGGCCACCGGTCCCGGGCCCGTCCGCCGAAGTCGTAGGCCCAGACGATCTCGTTGAGGAAGCGCTCGGGCCCGAAGAGCCGGTCCAGCATCAGCCGGGCGTGGTGGCTGGAGCGGTAGTCCAGGTGGAGGTAGAGGGAGCCGGTGGGGGCGAGGACGCGGTGGATCTCCACCAGCCGGGCCCAGAGCGCCTCCAGGTGGGGGAGGCCGGCCAGGGGGTCGGGATAGGCGTTGCTGGAGACCACCGAGTAGGCGTAGTCGCGGCCGGCGAAGCCGCTGCGCCGTCCCGGGCCTGACCCGGTGCGGATGGAGTCGAGGCGGCGGCGCCGGCCAGTGCCGAAGGGCGGGTCGATGTAGACGAGGTCGACGCAGCCGTCGGGGAGCCCCCGGAGCAGGGGTAGGTTGTCCCCCAGCAGGACCTCGCCGGGGGCGCCCGGGGGCTCGGCTCCCGGAGGCGCGGGACGGGGACCTGACAAGTTCAGGCTCTCACCGCGATCATTTGGACGTTGTGTCCATGGTTTTGTAGCCGCTCTTCTTCCCTGGCGCCGATGCACTCTTCACATTTTGTCCGTAAGATTCGCTGATCGTGACCGACAGCGGGCAGCCACCGGTCCGGGTGGCGATCACCGGCATGGGGCTGGTCACCCCGGTCGGCACTGGCATCGACGAGGTCTGGCGCAACCTCTGCGCCGGCCGTCCCGGGATCGGCCCCATCACCCAGTTCGACGCCTCCTCCTACCCGACCCGCATCGCCGCCGAGGTCGCGGACTTCGACCCCGAGCTCTACATGGAGCGCAAGACGGCGCGCCACGTGGCCCGCTACTGCCGCCTCGGGCTGGCCGCCGCCCGCATGGCCCTGGAGGACTCCGGGCTGCGGCCCGAGGCCATGGAGGAGGACGCGGTGGGCGTCGTGGTCAGCTCCGGCGCCGGCGGCATGGAGGAGATCGAGCGCGCCCATCAGCTGCTGATGGAGCGCGGCATCAACCGGATCAGCCCCTTCATGGTGCCGATGATGATCACCGACATCGCCGCCGGGCTGATCGCCATCGAGCTCCACTGCGGGGGACCCAACTACGCCGTGGTGAGCGCCTGCGCCTCGGGTGGCCACGCCCTCGGCGACGCCGCCGAGGTGATCCGCCGGGGCGACGCCGTGGCCATGCTGGCGGGCGGAGCCGAGTCGGCGATCACCCCGCTGCTGATGGGGGCCTTCTGTCAGCTGGGGGCCATGAGCCGGCGCAACGACGACCCGGGAGCCTCGTCCCGGCCCTTCGACCAGGGCCGGGACGGCTTCGTCATGGGGGAGGGCGCGGTGATCATGGTCCTGGAGGAGATGGAGCACGCGCGGGCCCGGGGGGCACGCGTCTGGGCCGAGCTGCTGAGCTGCGGCTCCACCTCGGACATGTACCACTTCACCGCCCCCGACCCGGCCGGCCGGGGCGCGGCCCGGGCCATGCGAGCGGCGCTCCGCAAGGCCGGCCTCGAGCCCGCCGACGTCGACTACGTCAACGCCCACGGCACCTCCACCCAGCTCGGCGACGTGGCCGAGACGCTGGCCATCAAGGAGGCGCTGGGCGAGCGCGCCCGGGAGATCCCGGTCAGCTCCACCAAGTCCATGACCGGGCACCTGTTGGGCGCCGCCGGGGCCCTGGAGGCGGCCGCGTGCGTGCTCGCCATCGCCGAGGGCACGGTGCCCCCGACCGTCAACCTCGACTCCCCCGACCCCCGCTGCGACCTCGACTACGTTCCCAACCGGGCCCGCCCGGCCCGGGTCGACGTGGCCCTCTCCAATTCGTTCGGCTTCGGCGGCCACAACGCCTGCCTGGCGCTGGGGCGCGCCGCCTGAGACAAGTCAGGAGACCCTCGCGTGAGTCAGACCCAACTCGACCGGGGCCAGGACAGAGCCCCACTCGACTTCGCCCAGCTGCAGCAGCTGGCCGGCGAGATCCTCGGCGTCGACCCGGAGCGGGTCCAGCCTGAGGTCAGCCTGGCCCGCGACCTGGCCGCCGACTCCCTCGACGTGGTCGAGCTGATCATGGCCGTGGAGGACCGCTGGCAGGTGACCCTGCCCGAGGACGAGTTGGACAAGATGAAGCGGGTGGGCCAGCTCTGGGACTACCTGCAGCTCCACGCCGAGGCCGGATGACCAGCCTCTCCCTGGCCCCGGCCGGCCCCCTCTCCTATCCCGTGGGCCTGCTCTTCCCCGGCCAGGGCGTGCAGCACGCCGGCATGGGCCGCGCCCTGGCCCAGGTCTCGGTGGTGGCGGACCGGGTCCTGAGCCGGGCCCAGGAGGTGCTGGAGATGCCCGTGCGCCGGCTCTGCTTCGAGGGGCCGGACGCGGAGCTGCTGCGGACGGAGAACCTCCAGCCCTGCCTGATGGCGGTCTCCTGGGCCGCCTTCGAGGTCTACTCGGAGCGCTTCGGGCTGGGCGGCGTGGAGGTGGTGGCGGGCCACAGCATGGGCGAGATCAGCGCCTGCGCCGCCGCCGGGGCACTCACCTGGGAGCAGGCGCTGCTGCTGGTGCGGGAGCGGGGACGGCTCATGGCCGACGCCGCCCTCACCGCGCCGGGGCAGATGCTCGCCATCGTGGGCCTGGGGCGGGCCCAGGTGGAGGCCATCCGGCAGCGGGCCCAGGAGGTGGGCGGCATCTGGCTGGCCAACCTCAACGCCCCGGACCAGTTCATCCTCAGCGGGGAGGCCGCCGCCGTGGCCCGCGCCGAGGGCCTGGCCAGCGCCGCCGGGGCGCGCCGGGTCCTGCTCCTGGAGGTCCCCCTGGCCGCCCACTCGCCGCTCATGGCCCGGGCCTCGGCCCGGCTCGCCGAGGCGGTCCGCGCGCTGCCCATGCGAGCGCCCCAGATCCCGCTGGTGGCCAACGGCAGCGGCCGGGTGGTGGAGAGCGTGCGGGCGATCCGCTCCGAGCTCACCGGCCACCTCCTCCGCCCCGTGCACTGGGCCCGGACCATGAAG
>JASHRA010000166.1 GCA_030038765.1 Candidatus Dormiibacterota bacterium
GCGGTCTAGGTGCGAGGAATTGCACGCCGTCGCACTGGCAGACGGTAAGGAATGAGCCGCAGGCCGCGCACACCTGCGGTCTGTACCATGCGCCGACATGTGTTCGGAGGCGCAGGTGAGCCGGGCCTCGTTCGCCGGAGAGCACCGTCGTCCAGCTCAGGCCGGGCGCGGCCCCTCCCCTCCACCCCTAGGCATCAGCTCCCCGTACGTCTCCAGCGCGCGGGGTTCGGACCTCTGGAGTCTGCCCCTGCGTCGGGCCCGGGCCACACCCCGGAGCAGGTCCCAAGCGCCAGCGGCGCCGGGGCCGAGGTCCTCGGTCAGCTGGAGCAGCTCCTCGCCGTAGCGCTCGCGGAAGCCGCGCGGGTAGAGGGCGAGGACGGCCCTGGAGCAGAGCAGCGCGGCTCGCGTCATCAGGTCCCGGCCGAGGCCCGGGGCAGCGGCGCCGTGGGCCCCCTCTCCTCCAGGTGCCCGGAGTAGCGCAGGAAGCGAGCCATGGCGTCCAGCTGCGCGTCCAGGAGCTGCTGGCCCCGCGCCGTCAGCTGGTAGGGGCGGCGCCGGCCCTCGGGGGGTAGCGCCTCGACCAGCCCGTAGGCCTCGAGCCGGGAGAGGGCGCCGTAGAGGGTCCCCGGCCCGAGGTTGATCCCGGCCTGCTTGCGCACCTCCTGGACGATCGCGTAGCCGTGCCTGGGCCCCTCGGCCAGGCTGGACAGGACGAGCAGACCCGGGTCTCTCCAACTGGGCCGGCCAGGTTGTTTCAAGGCTCACTCCCATGAACTGGCGGTGCGCTCCCCACCGCCGCTACGTGGACCGATACAACGATTCGAGATCAAACGTGGCGCGCTGTCGAGTCCCTCTCCCCCCTCAGGCCAGCAGGTGCTTGGCGATCACCAGACGCTGGATCTGGTTCGTCCCCTCGTAGATCTGCGTGATCTTGGCGTCGCGCATCATGCGCTCCACCGGGAACTCGTCGATGTAGCCGTAGCCGCCCAAGACCTGGACCGCGTCGGTGGTCACCCGCATGGCGGTGTCGGAGGCCACCAGTTTGGCCATGGCCGCGAGCCGGGTGATCCCCGGATCTCGGTCGTCGATGGCCCGGCAGGCCTCGTGGGTGAGGCAGCGGGCCGCCTCCAGCTGGGCCGCCATGTCGGCGAGCATGAACTGGATCCCCTGGAACTCGGAGATGGGACGGCCGAACTGGCGGCGCTGGCGCGCGTACTCCACCGCCCGCTCCAGGGCCCCGGCACCGATGCCCAGCGCCTGGGCCGCGATCTGGGGCCGGGAGCGGTCCAGGACCCCCATGGCGATCTTGAAGCCGTCGCCCTCCTCGCCCAGGCGCCGCCCCGCCGGCACCCGGCAGGAGCTGAAGACCAGCTCCGCCGTGTTGCTGCCCCTGATGCCGAGCTTGCCGTGGATGGTGTTGCGCTGGAGGCCCTCCGACTCCCCGTCGACGACGAAGGCGGAGATGCCCCGCGAGCCCTCGCCGGGCCCGGTCACGGCGAAGACGACGACGAGATCGGCCACGGCCCCGTTGGTGATCCACATCTTGGTGCCGTCAAGGACGTAGTCCTCACCCTCACGGCGGGCCCGGGTGCGCATCGCCGCCGGGTCGCTGCCGGCGTCCGGCTCACTGAGGGCGTAGGCGGCGATCTTGCTCCCACTGGCGAGCTGGGGCAGGAACTCGCGCCGCTGCGCCTCGCTGCCGCCCAGCACGATGGGGTAACCGCCCAGGCCCTGGACCGCGAGCAGCAGAGCGGAGGTGGCGCACACCTTGGCGATCTCCTCCACCGCCAGGGCCGTGGTCAGGGCGGAGCCGGAGACGCCCTGGTACTCCGGGGCGAAGGGGATGGCGAAGACGTCCTGCTCGCGGAGCAGGTCGACGATGTCCTGGGGGAACTCGCCGCTGCGGTCGATCTCGGCCGCCCGGGGCGCGATCCGCTCCCGCGCCAGCTCCCGCACCGAGGCCTGGATCGCCAGCCGATCCTCCCTCACCTCGGTCGCCACCTGCTTCCTCCCGAGCCGGGCCAGAACTCCTACCGCGGGGAATTGTAGGAGTCGCACCTTGGGCGGCCCGCCCCGGTGAAGGCCGGCCAGGACCCGGGCGGGGGTGCGGGAGCAGCCCGGCGGGTACCCAGCGGGCCCGTCACGGCCGGAGAGTCGCCAGGGGGACGCCGCCGCACCCCACCATCGTCCGGCCGCAGTAGGCCCGGCAAGAGATGCCTGATCAGGCCCAGGCGCCCTGTGCGACCAGACGACACACCCCCGGCTGGCGGGGCCTGATCGAACAGGGGACGCGGGGCGGTGGCCGCCGCCAGAGCGGCGCTGGAGAAGAGGCGTACTAGCCGCCGGCCGTCACCCACGCTGCCAACGTGGGGCTGGCGGAGCCGCGGGGCAGGGGAGGGCGGGTGCCGGGCCGCCTGGCTACGGGAGCGAGAGGAGAGCCGAGGGCGGCAGCGGACGAGGGCGAGGCCCCGCGCCGGTCCGGGCGCCCGGGCGGGCGATCACTCCTCGGTGCTGGCCATCAGCCCGACCAGCACGCAGTCCTCGTCACCGGAGTTCAGCCAGCCGTGGCGGGTGCCTCTCTGGACCACCGAATCGCCTCGCCGCAGGGTCACATCACCGGCCTCCAGCAGCAGGGTCACGCTGCCGCTGAAGACCAACATGCAGTCCACCGTCGTGGTGGAGTGGAAGTCGATCCGCTCACCCGGCCCCAGCGCGAACCACCTCCAGACGACCTCCCCCGGCCCTGGGTCGAGGTCGGCCTCGGCGGGCACATCGGTGGCCGCCGAGGTAGGAGCCGGCAGCGTCAGCGCCCAGAGATCGACGGACGTGTACTGCTCCAAGACAGCCTGCTTCCCGCAGACCTCGTCCACCACCACGGCCGACCTGCCGTCCCGGTCGACGCCGGTGACCACCCGTCGCACCGACTGTAACGCCGCACCCGCCATCAGAGACCTCCCGTGCACGGTGTCGCGCGGCGCCGGCGACACGACTTCTGGCTCAACTTCCCCAGCGGTAGAACTGAGGAAAGACCTGGTCGATCACTCCCTGGGGCAGGAGCCCGTGGAGATCCTTCTTGTACAGGGTCAGCTGCAGTGGTGGCAGCGGCATCCACATCGCGGGCAACTGTTCTGCGAGGTAGTCCTCGTACTTGAACATGGCCTTCACCTCGGCCGCCTCGGTCGGCTCCGTCTCGGTCGCAGTGATGTGGGCGTCGTTCTGGGTGCTGGAGTAATAGCCAGAGTTGCTGCCAGCTCCGGTACCGAAGATCTCCTCCCCGGTGGGGAGGTAGTCCGGCCCGAAGGTCCACCCGACGAAGAGGTCGGCCACATCCCAGTTGGAGCAGGGCGTGGAGGGGGCACAGCCGTCGAACTCGGTCCCGATCACGTCGTCGAAGGGCTCCTCCTGAGGTGTGATGTCGATCCCCGCCGTCTGCCGGGCGGTGGATTGGAGCGACTCGACCGTCTGGCTCCCGGCGGTGTTGCCGCTCGCGTAGAGCAGGCGGAAGGCCGCCTTCTGGTGGGCGGCGACGCCCTTGCCGCATTCCCCCGGACCGTCGCCAGGCTTCTCACAGTAGCTGACGCCGGCGGGCACTACCTTCCAACCGTGCTCGGTCAGTAGCTTGCGGGCCCTGGCAGGGTCGTAGCGATAGGGGCCGGCTCCACGTTCCAAGCTGCTGGTGTAGGCATTGGGCGGCTGGCTGGGCACGGGCCCGGTGGTCACCGACCCGTAGCCGCCCAGGAACTTGGACAGGTACAGGGGCTGGTCCACCAGCAGCTGGAGGGCTTGGCGGAAGTACAGCTGGTCGAAGAGTGGGCCCGTCTTGGGGTTGGTGAAGTTGTAGGACGCGTAGCCGATGCCGTAGACGTCCCAGGGACTGAAGTCGTAGTCGCCCGCCTTGAGGAACTCCTCGCGAGCCCCCAGGTCCTGGGGCGGGAGGTAGCCGATCGTCAGTCCCCCACTGCGGAGCGCCACCGCCTCGGCGGAGTCGGTGGTGAAGGGAAGTTCCTCGAAGGCGCTGATGGTGGGCTTGGGGCTTCCCGAGTAGAGCTTGTTGGGCACCAGCTTGACGAAGCCGCTGGTGGTGTACTGGCTCATGCGGAAGGCGCCGTCGACCACTTGCCAGAGGGGGTCGGTGGCATAGGTGGCGAGGTCCTGCGCCTGGGCGTTCAGGAACTGTGCCACCCCGAGGGCTCCCGTCGTCGCCGTACCTGGGTCACGGGGAACGTAGAGCGCAGGGCTGGTGTTGGGGAGCGCTTCGCGCGCCTCGGCCGACAGGTCAGCGTCACCGACCGGTGAAGCGGCCGAGAGCCGGTCCCACGCCGACTCCGGTATCGGGGTGATGAGGCTGAGCTCGTTGTAGAGGAACCAGGTCGGGTTGTAGGCGGCGTTGAGGTGAAGGACCAGGCTGTAGGTACCCGTCTGCGCGTAGGAAACGACGTTCTCCGGGAAGTTGCCGGGGACGAAGAACCCGTAGCCGGGCCCGGGCGCCGAGCCCGAGCCGACGACGGGCGCGTTCGGGTCCGTCACTGCGGAGAGCAGGTCCATCCAGAAGACCAGGTCACGGGCCGTGATCGGCTGCCCGTTGGACCAGACCCAGTGCTTGAGGGTGATGGTCACGACCCGGTCGCCGTCGGAGAACCGGGGTGGCTCGCCGACGCTCAACGATTGGTCCAGGGCCGGCTTGCCGGTGGCGTCGAACACGTAGAGAGAGGGATAGAGCACGTTGCTGAACTGGGCGAAGTTCGCATTGCTCTCCTCGGCCGAGCTCTCCAGCGGAAGGATGTAGGTGGGGGGTTGCCCTGGCTGCTCGGCGAAGGTGACGACCTTGCCGGCGGAGGCGACGACGACGTTGGCGCCGAGCAGGCTCGCGGTGGAGACCGCGAGGGCGGCCATGACGACCGTTGTCACGATCCGCCGACAGCTCCCGGCGACGGAGCGCGGCCCGCCCGCCTGCCGGCGAGCGGCTCTACCTGGGTCACGCAACTCCCGCCCCTCCCTTGTCGGTTTTCGGATGGTCCGCCCGCGGGACCCTTAGCCGTCGATCGCGCCGGGACGCCAGTCTCAGGCGACCTCCACCAGCGTCGCCTCACCCTGAGCGGTCCCGGAGCAGATGGTGGCGGCGCCGACGCCGCCGCCGCGGCGGCGCAGCTCCAGCACGCAGCTGACCAGGATGCGGGCCCCCGAGGCCCCCACCGGGTGGCCCACGGCGATGGCCCCGCCGTTGGGGTTGACCCGCTCCTCGGACAGCTCCAGCATGCGGGAGCTGGTGATCACCACCGAGGCGAAGGCCTCATTGATCTCCACCACCTGGAGGTCGGGGGCGGTGAGCCCGCCCCCGGTCTTGCCCAGGGCCTGGCTCAGCGCGGTGGCGGGAACCGTCGCCAGGTAGGGGTGCTCCGCCGCCGACTCGCCGTAGCCCAGCCAGCGGGCCCAGGGCTCCTGCCGGAGCGCCCGCGCCCTCTCCCGGCTGGCCAGCACCAGCACCGCCGCCCCGTCGTTGATGCCCGGGGCATTGCCGGCGGTGACGCTGCCCCCGGGGCCCCCGAAGACGGGCCGGAGCGCGGCCAGCCGCTCCAGGGTGGTGTCGGGCCGGGGCTGCTCGTCGCGGTCGACGAGCGTGGTCCCGGAGCGCGCCTCCACCTCCACCGGGACCAGCTCCTCGGCGATCTTGCCCGCCTGGCGGGCGGCCTCGTAGCGCTGCTGGGAGCGGAGCGCGTAGCGGTCCTGCTCCTCGCGGGAGACGCCCAGCTCGGCCGCCACCTCGGTCCCGTGCTGGCCCATGGAAACCTCGTCGACGGGGCAGGTGAGCCCGTCCCAGAGCATGGAGTCGTAGAGCGTGGGCGGCTCGGTGACGGCCATGCCACGGCGCACCCGGGGCAGCAGCATGGGCGCCTGGGACATCGACTCCATGCCCCCGGCCACGACCAGGTCCGCCTCCCCGGCCTGGATCAGCAGGGCGGCCAGGTTGACCGCCTTGAGCGAGGAGGCACAGACCTTGTTGATGGAGAGGGAGGGGACCTGGGCGGGGATGCCTGCCCGGAGCGCCGCCTGCCGGGCCGGGATCTGGCCCTGGCCGGCGGTGATGACGGTGCCGAGGATGCACTGCTCGACCTCGCCCGGGGTGACCCCGGCCCGGCCCAGCGCGGCCCGGATGGCCTGGGCCGCCAGCTCCACAGCGGGCACGCTGCTGAGCGAGCCGGCCAGCCTGCCGAAGGGGGTGCGGGCCGCCGCCAGGATGACCGGGTCACGATCGCTCACGGCTCCATCGTAGACCCGCCGGGGTGGGCCACCCGCCACCGGGACCCTTCGCGGACCCCGCCCCGCCCCGGGCTCAGCCCCGGTGCTGGCGAAGGAACTGGCCCCAGGTCTTGGTCCCGAGGAGCCCGCCCGGCGGGACCAGGAGGCCTCCCTCTCGGATCCTCGGGATCCGAGGCACCGGGAGCTCCAGCACGGGCCGGGAGCGGCCACGCACCTCGAGGTAGGTGCGGATCACCTGGGCGAAGCTCAGCACCTCGGGCCCGCCCATGTCGGGGGCCCGGCCCCGGGGCTCCCCCAGGGTCAGCTCCACCATCCGCCCGGCGACCTCGCCGGCGTCCACCGGCTGGACCAGGAAGCCGCGGGGCGCGGGCACCAGGGGCAGGCGGGCGAGGCGGGAGGCGCCGGCCAGGACGAGGGTGAAGAACTGGGTCGCCCGGAGCACGGTCCAGGGGATGCCGGCGGCCGCGATCGCCTGCTCGGAGGCGAGCTTGGAGCGCAGGTAGCCGGCCTGGACCCGGTCCACCCCGACGATGGAGATGTAGAGCAGGTGGCGCACCCCGGCCCGCGACGCCTCCGCCAGGATCCGCTGGGTCATCTGCAGGTCGCTGCGGTTGAGGCTGGCCAGGTGGACCACGGTGCCCACGTCCTCCAGAGCCGCGGTCACACCCTCCCCGGTCCTGAGGTCGCCCGAGACGAAGTCGACGCCGTCGCGAGCCCGGGCGGCCGGGTGCCGGCTCAGCACCCGGACCCGGCGTCCAGCCTGGACCAGGCCCTCCACCACGGGGCGCCCCAGGGTCCCGGTGCCTCCGGTGACCAGGACCTCGTCCTCCGCCATCCGGCCATCCCCCGCTACCGTCTCCTCAGCGACGTTGAGGTTAGCTGGACTCCCGGCGCGGCGGGCAGCAGCTCAGGCTTCCCGGGGCGGGGTGGGGGCCGGTGGGGCCCATCGGAGCCTCCCTCCCACGGGCAGGCGCCACCAGCGCGCCGGCCGCGAGCCCCGGGGGAGCGGTGCTTCCAGGTCGGGGCCGACAGCCACCGGAGTGCGCGCCGCGAACGCCCGGCGCCGAGGTCGCCTACCGCTGAGTTTCAGCAGCGCCAACGGATCCGCGAGGCGCTGCGCTCTGGGCGCGAACGTCCTTGGGAAGCAGGGCCAGCCCGCGTGAGACCAGGTCTCGCACGTCGCAACTGACGAGGTGGCAGTCGGCGCGACGAGCGGCCGCCACGTAGGCCGCGTCGTACACGGAGATGCCCTGCTCCTCGGCGATCGCGGCCGCGCTTGAGAGCAGGGAGCAGTCCGCTCGGGAGAGCCCGCCGTCGTCCGCGAGGGCCGCGACTCGGCGGCGCAGGCGAGCGGCGGCCTCGCGGTCACACCAGGCGCGCAGCGCCACGTTCGTCACCTCGTAGAACGCGAGGTCAAGTGTGGCCAGCCGGTCGCTGCCCCGGAGCAACCAGCGAGCGTCTCCGCAGTGCTCGTCGTCGGTGTCCTCGGCCGCCAGCAGCACACTGGCATCCAGTAGCCAAAGGCTCGCTCTTATGGACGAGTCTCCTTGACCAGCTCGGCAACTCCGCCCCCGTGGCCGGTGGGCGGCTCGCCAGCGGCATCGATCTCCGCCATGCGCTGGGCGCGCCGGCCGCTGCCCCGTCCGATGGACTCCTCCGCCAGCTCGCGCAGCAACCCGCTCCGCGTCGTCCCGCGACGGCCCGCCTCGACGTCGAGCGCCCTCAGCACCTCGTCCGGGAGCGACACCATCACCTTCGCCACGAGCCCAGTATACCCGGTATTGCCGAACCGCTCCGTGGCGAGCGGCCAGCACCCCGGCTCCCCGTGACCTGGGGACCCAGAGGTTGGGCGAGGAAGTCCCGGGGGCCGGGTCCTGGGCTGCGAGGAAGGCGGTCTCGCTCCCGCGCGGTGACCGACCGGCTCAGCCCCCGCCCTCGTCCAGGAGCTTGGAGACGGAGCCGCCCAGCCCCAGCAGGTGGGAGGCGATGATGAGGCGCTGGACCTCGGACGTCCCCTCCCCGATCTCGTTGACCTTGACGTCGCGGTAGTAGCGGGCCACCGGCAGGTCCTCCATGAAGCCGGACCCGCCGTGGATCTGGAGCGCCTGGTTGGCGCACCAGGTGGCCGTCTCCGAGGCCTGCAGCTTGGCCATGGAGGCGTACCTGCCCGCCCGCCGCCCCTGGTCCACGAGGGCGCCGGCACGCCAGACCATGAGCCGGCTGAGCTCGATCCGAGTCGCCATGTCGGCCAGCTTCAGCTGGATGGCCTGGAAGCGGCTCAGGGGGCGCCCGAACTGGCGCCGCCGCTGGGCCTGCTCCAGGGAGGCGTCGAGGCAGGCCTGGGCCACCCCCACGGAGAGGGCGGCGATGGCCACCCGGCCCGCCTCCAGGGCGTCCAGGAACTGGCCCAGGCCGCCGCCCTCGCGGCCCAGCAGGTTGGCCCGGGGCACGCGGCAGGAGCTGAAGCTCAGCTCGTGGGTGTCGCTCGCGTGCCAGCCCAGCTTGCGGTAGGCGGGCGCCACCCGGAAGCCCTCGGTGCCGCTCTCCACCAGGAGCGCGCTGATCCCGCCCCGGCCCTCCCCCGAGCCGGTGCGGGCGGTGATGGTGACACCGGCCGTGATGGCGGTGCCCGAGTTGGTGATGAAGCACTTAGTGCCGTCCACCACGAACTCCTCTCCCTCGGGCCGGGCCCGGGTGCGGGTGGCGCCGGCGTCGGAGCCGGCCTCGGGCTCGGTGAGGCCGAAGGCCCAGAGCCGGCGCCCGGAGCAGAGCTCGGGGAGGTAGCGGTGGCGCTGCTCCTCGGTGCCGTAGCGGAAGATGGGCGCGATCCCCAGCGAGACGCCCGCCTCCAGCGTGATGGCCAGGGAGGCGTCGGCCCGGGCGATCTCCTCCAGCGCCAGGAGGTAGCTGAGGAAGCCGGCCCCGGCGCCTCCCACCGACTCCGGGAAGGGGAGCCCGAAGAGGCCCAGCTGGCCCATCTGGAGCACCACCTGGAGGGGGAACTCGGAGCTGCGGTCCCACTCCGCCGCGCGCGGCGCCACCACCTCGGTGGCGAACTCGCGGCAGGTGGCGCGGATCTCGGTCTGCTCCGGGCTCAGCTCGAAGCTCGGGCCCATGGCGCCCTAGGCGGGGGAGGCGGCGCCGAGGCGCTCGCGCACCAGCTCCACGATCTGCTCGATGGTGTCGGCCACGGCCACCCCGTTGCGCTCCAGCGCCTCCACCTTGGACTGGGGGCTGCCGCTGGTGCCGCTGATGATGGCCCCGGCGTGTCCCATGCGCTTGCCCGGCGGCGAGCTGCGGCCGCTGATGAAGCCCACCACCGGCTTGGGGTAGCCCCGTCCCACCAGCTCGGCGGCCCGCTCCTCCTCCGCCCCGCCGATCTCCCCGGCCAGGACCACGAGGTCGGTGTCCTGATCGGCGGCGAAGAGCTCCAGGACGTCGGAGAAGCTGAGCCCCAGGACCGGGTCGCCGCCGATCCCGACCGAGGTGGACTCGCCGTAGCCGACGCGGGCCAGGGCCTGGATGATCTCGTAGGTGAGGGTGCCGGAGCGGGAGACGACGCCCACCCGGCCCGGCTTGGCGATGTGGTTGGGGATGATCCCGATCTTGGCCCGCTCGCCGGGGGACATCAGGCCCGGGCAGTTGGGTCCGATCAGGCGGACCCCGAGCCGGTCCAGGTAGGCGCGGGCCCGGATCATGTCCAGGACCGGGATCAGCTCGGTGATGCAGACCACCAGCTGGATGCCGGCCGCGGCCGCCTCCATGATGGCGTCGGCGGCGAAGGCGGGCGGGACGAAGACGCCGGCGGTGTCGGCGCCGGTCTCCGCCACCGCCTCTCGGACGGTGTCGAAGACGGGCCGGTCCAGGTGCCGGCTGCCGCCCTTGCCGGGCGAGACCCCGGCCACCACCTGGGTGCCGAACTCGATCATCTGGCCGGTGTGGAAGGTGCCCTCGCTCCCGGTCATGCCCTGGACCAGGACCCGGGAGCGGCGGTCGAGGAGGATGCTCACCTCAGCCCACCGCCCCGGCCGCGATCAGCTCCACCACCTTGCGGGCGGCGCCGGCCGCGGAGGCGGCCGGGGTGATCCCGGCCTCCTCCAGCAGCTGGCGGCCCTCCTCCTCCCGGGTGCCGGTCATCCGCACCACCAGGGGGACTCGGATCTCGAGCTGGTCCCGGGCCTCGATCAGGCCCCTCGCCACCTCGTCGCCCCTCGTGATGCCACCGAAGATGTTGACGAAGACGCCCTTCACGTCCGGGTCCAGGAGCACCATCTCCAGGGCCCGCCGCACCACCTCGGCCTTGGCCCCGCCCCCGATGTCGAGGAAGTTGGCCGCCCGGCCCCCCTGCTGCTGGACCAGGTCCAGGGTGTTCATCACCAGCCCGGCGCCGTTGCCGATGATGCCCACGTCGCCCCCCAGGTGGACGTAGGTGAGGCCGCGGCGGCGCGCCTCCACCTCCAGGGGGTCGTCGCCCGAGCTGCCACCGGCGGCGTCCACCCCGAGGGCGTGGAGGAGCTCGTGGTGGCGGAACTCGGCGTTCTGCTCGATCTCGATCTTGGCGTCCCCGGCGATGAGCCGCCCGGCCCGGGTCACGACCAAGGGGTTGATCTCGCAGAGCCCGGCGTCGAGGCGCTGGGAGAGCTCGTAGAGGCGCTGCACCAGGGGCACCAGGGAGCCCAGGTAGGCGGCCCGGGGCAGCGAGGGCTGGCCCCCGCCCGAGCTGAGCGCGTCCAGCACCAGCTGGCGGATCTCGAAGGGGTGGGGGCCCTCGAAGGGGTCGGGCCAGAGCTTGGCGATCCGCTCCGGGCTCTGCTCCGCCACCTCCTCGATCTCCATGCCGCCGGCGAAGGAGAGCATGACCGCCATGCGGCGCCGGTCCCGGTCCACCGTCACCCCGAGGTAGAGCTCCTCGGAGATCTCCAGCGCCTCCTCGACCAGCAGCGAGGGGACGCTGTAGCCGCGCACCTGCATGCCCAGGATCTGCTCGGCGGCGCTGAAGGCCTCCTCCGGCGTCCCCGCCAGCTTGACCCCGCCCGCCTTGCCCCGGCCCCCGATCGGGACCTGGGCCTTGACCACCACCCGGCCCAACTCCTCGGCCGCCGCCCGCGCCGTCTCCGGGTTGCGGGCCAGGCGCCCGGTGGGGCACTCGATGCCCACCGAGCGCAGCTGCTCCTTGGCCTGGTGCTCCAGTAGCTTCAAGCGCTCCTCCTCGGCGCCGGGCCCCGGGGGCCCATCTCCGGGGCCAGTTTAGGCGGGCGGGCCGGGGCGCCACCGGCGCCGCTCAGAGCGGGATGTTGCCGTGGCGGCGGCGCTCCCGGGGCCGCCGCTTGCCCCGCACCATCTCCAGCCCCCGGGCCAGCTGGAGGCGCGTCTGGCGGGGCTCGATGACGTCGTCCACGTAGCCCCGCTCCGCCGCCAGGTAGGGGTTGGCGAAGCGCTCCCGGTAGCTGGCGACGAGCTCCGCCTGGTCCGGCTCCGGGCCCCCCCGGCGCTGGCGGCCGAGGAAGCGCACCGCCCCCTCGGCGCCCATGACCGCGATCTCCGCCGTCGGCCAGGCGAGGTTGTAGTCGGCGCCGATGTGCTTGCTGCACATGACGTCGTAGGCGCCGCCGTAGGCCTTGCGGGTGATCACCGTCAGCTTGGGCACGGTGGCCTCGGCGAAGGCGTAGAGGAGCTTGGCCCCGTGGCGGATGATGCCGCCGTGCTCCTGGTCGGTGCCGGGCAGGAAGCCGGGCACGTCGACCAGGGTCACGAGCGGGATGTTGAAGGCGTCGCAGAAGCGGACGAAGCGCGCCCCCTTGACCGAGGCGCCGATGTCGAGGGCCCCGGCCAGGTGGCGGGGCTGGTTGGCCACCAGCCCCACCGTCTCCCCGCCGAGGCGGGCGAAGCCCACCACCAGGTTCTGGGCGAAGAGCGGCTGGACCTCGAGGAAGCGGCCCTCGTCGAAGACCGAGCGGACCACCTGGCGCATGTCGTAGGCCTGGTTCTGGCTCTCCGGGATCAGCTCCTGGAGGGAGGCGTCGGCGCGCTCCAGGGGATCGCCGCAGGGGAGCCGGGGAGGCGCCTCCCAGCTGTTGGCGGGGAGGTAGGAGAGGAGCTCCCGGACCTGGGCGAAGCACTCCTCCTCGCTCTCCGCCTCGAAGTGCGCGACGCCGCTGCGCTGGGAGTGGACGTCGGCCCCGCCCAGCTGCTCGAAGTCCACCTCCTCGCCGGTCGTCACCCGCACCACCTCGGGCCCGGTGATGAACATGTAGCCCACGCCCCGGACCATGAAGGTGAAGTCGGTGATGGCCGGGGAGTAGACGGCGCCCCCGGTGCAGGGGCCGGCGATGACCGAGAGCTGGGGCACGACGCCGCTGCAGCGAACGTTGCGGAAGAAGATGTCGGCGTAGCCGGCCAGCGCCACCACCCCCTCCTGGATCCGGGCCCCGGCGCTGTCGTTGATCCCGACCAGCGGCGAGCCGGTGCGCTCGGCCAGGTCCATCACCTTGCAGACCTTCTCGGCGAAGGCCTCGCCCAGCGAGCCGCCCATGAAGGAGGCGTCGTGGGAGAAGACGAAGACCTGCCGCCCCCCGATCCGCCCATGACCCGTCACCACGCCGTCGCCCAGCGCCCGCCGCTCCGCCATGTCGAACTGGGTGGAGCGGTGGACTACGAAGGGGTCCAACTCCACGAAGCTGCCCTCGTCGAGGAGGAGCGCGATGCGCTGCCGGGCCGTCAGCTTGCCCTTGCGGCCCTGGACCCGGGCCGGCTCACCGCCCCGGTGGACGGCGTCGTGGCGCCGCTTGCGCAGCTGGCTGATGAGACGCTCGTTGGCCCCGGGCGTGGGCCGGGTCGGCTCCGGCGAGGGCGGGGCGTCCGATGCGGTCGCGTCGGCAGGCGGCTTCGGGCCCGGGCTCGACCTCGGCATCCCGCCATCTTCGGGCATCGGTGAATCCTGGGGCGAACCCCCAGCTCCCGGGCCGGACGGCCTCACGGAACTCCGGAGGGATGACGTTGGCGGCGCGGCCCCTGGCCGCCGCCGATCAGCGGTAGTGGACGGTGTCGATGGCACCGTCCTCGAGGGACGGGATGTCAAGGCCGAGGAGGGTCGCCGCGGCGACCCGGACCCGCTGACGCAGCTCCGGGTCGGATAGCAGCCCCACCTGGTGCCTCGTCGCCAGGGTGCCCGCGGCGCGCAGGATGGAGATCGTGCGCAACTGGTGTACCAGGATCAGACCGTCCTTGGTCTGGCCCGCCTCCCCTGCCGGGACTGGGACCTCGAGCGGGTTCCTCGGGACCGAGTGCGACGCGGTTATGGGGCACACGGTCATGAGCCCCAAGGCCTGCAGGGGCTCGTACGACACGACCAGTGCGCGGCGGCTGCCGCCCTGCTCGTGTCCTTCGACGGGATCGAGCGTGACGACGAGGACCGCCCAGCGGAGCCCGGGGCTGACCAAGGATCAGCCCCGATCCCAGGCGGCCCGATCGTCCGCCTCGAACTCGGCGGCTATGGTCTCCATCTCCCTTCGGAATCCGGGGTCCTCGGCACAGCGGGCGAACTGGCGCGCGTGCTCTTGGTCCCGGATACGACGGGCCAGGCTGGAGACCGCAGCCTCCACCAGTGCGTCCTGGGTCGGAGCGACGCCCGATTCCTCCACCAGCGACTTGACCGTGCTGACGATCTCCGGACTGAGGTTGTACGTGCGCTTCACCTTTCTCACACACCCATAATGACACGCCGAATCGGGTGTCAACCGGCTCCCGGGGCTCAGGAGATTGACACCCCTGGCCCACGCACGGGTCGGCGGCCGCCGGTCCGGCCCCGACCCCGGCACGGCCAGCCTTGAGAGAAGGTCCCCCCTCGCTGTCCAACGGGGCTCGCGAGGGCTGGCACTGGGCCGAGTGGTCGGCCGAGGGCTTGGGCACGGGGCTGCTGCTGCTGGGCGGCCTGAGCGCCGTCTTCCTCGACTTCGGCAAGGGTTCGCCCATGCCCGCCCTGGTCCCCTCCGCCTCGCTGCGTCTCCTGCTCACGGGGCTCCTCTTCGCCGCCACCGGCAGCCTGGTCGCCGTGTCTCCCCTGGGCCGGCTCAGCGGCGCCCACCTCAACCCCTGCGTCACCCTGGCCTTCTGGTCCAGCGGCCACGTCTCCCGCTCGGACCTGCTGGGCTACCTCGGCGCCCAGTTCCTGGGCGCGCTCTGCGGCACGACGCTGGCACACCTCGCCTGGGACGGGGCCGCTGCCTCGCTCCACGACGGCACCACGGCTCCCCACGCCGGCGTCTCCCTGGTGGCCGCGGTCGGCATCGAGGCGCTGATGACGGCGGTGCTGGTGCTCTCCATCTTCACCTGCACTTCCTTCAGGCAACTGGCCCGCTGGACCCCGCTGGTGCTCTGGCTCGTGATCGCGCTCCTCGTCTGGCGCGGCGCCCCCTACACCGGAACCAGCCTCAACCCGGCCCGCAGCCTGGCCCCGGCCCTGGTCTCGGGCAGCTACGGTCCCCTCTGGGTCTACTTCCTCGGCCCGCCCCTGGGCGCGCTCCTTGCGGCGCTCCTCTTCGTCCGCCTCCTGGGCCTCCGGCCGCTCACCGCCAAGCTCTTTCACGACGAGCGCTACCGCAGCGTCCTCGGCAGCGCGCTGCGGGTGCGGGAGTGGATCTGAGGGGAGCCAGCGGCTCCGGCCCGGCTCAGAGCGGCAGGAGCACGTCCAGGAGCACGTGGAGCCCGCCCGTCAGGGCGATCAGCGCGAGCAGCCAGAGGTGGAGCCGGCGCCGTGCCGGCCGGCCCCGGGCGCGGCGGCGCAGGCTGCTGCCCACCAGCGCCTCCAGCACCAGAAGCGCCGCCGCCAGCGACGCCAGCCAGAGGCCAACCTCGGCCGGTGTGGGGAGGCTCCCGGTGCGGACCGAGGCCAGGCAGTGGAGCACGCCGGCCGCGGCCGCCAGCCGGCCGAGCCAGAAGTGACTGGCGTACCACGGCGGCCAGGTGCCCCCGGAAGGGGAGCGGCGCAGCCGCCGCAGCAGGGGGAGCGCGGCGGTGGCCAAGAGGGCCAGGGCGGCCAGCCAGCCGCTGAGGTCGGGCAGGGTCAGGGCCACCGCGCCGAGGCTAGTGCGGGAGCGGGCGGCGCGCCCCCGCCGGCGCTGGCGCCGTCAGGCCACCTGGAGGGCGGCCTGGGAGCGGGGCCGGAGCTTCCAGACCCGGGCCACCAGCAGCCCGGCGACGAGCAGGTAGGAGAGGCCGAAGAGGCCCACCAACAGGCCCGCCAGGCGCTGGTCAAGGAGCGGGGTCAGCCAGGTGAAG
>JASHRA010000167.1 GCA_030038765.1 Candidatus Dormiibacterota bacterium
GGCCGCGGTTGACACGCTCCCGCCCCGTCCTCAACATTGGCTCCCGGATGAGCCGCCATCAGAGGGCGCAGTGGAGCGACGGAGGCCTGGCCTCGTTTGCGTACCGATACCTGTACGTGACCCCAGGCACGCCTTCGCTCGGCAGCCAGCCCGGATAGCGACCCGGCCGCGGCCAGCAGCAGAAGGCGTGGAGCGGGCTCCGCGCCTTCTTAGCGCCCGGACCGGTCCCGCTCCCAGATGTGCCGAAGGAGAGCGAGGACTGGAGATGGAAGAGCAGAGTGGGCGAGTGCGCCGCAGATCCGCCTGCCGGGGCGTCCGGGGGGCGACCACGGTCGAGGGCCGGGGCGAGGAGGAGTTGCTGAGCGCGGTGGGCGGGCTGCTGGAGCGGATGCTCCGGGACAACCGGGCCCGGACCGAGGACGTGGCCGCGCTCATCTTCACCGTGCCCGAGGAGCTGATGGGCGTCAACCCGGCCGCCGCTGCCCGCCGCTGCGGCTTCTCCCAGGTGCCCCTCCTCGTGGTCCGGGAGGACGGCGGCGACCAACGCGTGGAGCGCTGCCTCCGCGCCCTCCTGCTGCTCAACACCGAGCTCGCCCAGGACGAGATCCGGCACAGCTACCTGGGCCGGGCCGCCCAGCTCCGCCCCGACCTGGTGGCGGCGGGGGCGCAGCCGTGATCGTGATGGCGGCCCAGGCCACCCCGGAGCAGGTCCAGGCGGTGCTGGACAAGGTGCGCGAGCTGGGACTGGCGGCCGAGGTCAGCCATGGCACCGAGCGCACCGTGGTCGGGGTGCTGGGCCACGAGACGGAGAGCGTGGTCGACGCCCTCAGCCTGCTGGAGGGAGTGGAGCGGGTGGTGCGGGTACTCCACGACTACCCCCTGGCGAGCCGCGACTTCCACCCCCAGGACCGCGTCATCGAGCTCGCCAACGGGGTCCGCCTGGGCGGCGACGGGGTGCTGGTGATGGCCGGGCCCTGCGCCGTGGAGAGCCGGGCCCAGCTCCAGGCCGCGGCCGAGGCGGTGGCGGCCCAGGGGGTGCGGGTGCTCCGGGGCGGCGCCTTCAAGCCGCGCACGTCTCCCTACACGTTCCAGGGCCTGGGCGAGGAGGGCCTGCTGCTGCTGCGCCAGGTCGCGGACCAGCTGGGCCTGGCCGTGGTCACCGAGGTCCTGGCCCCGGAGGACGTGGAGCTGGTGGCGGCCCACGCCGACATGCTCCAGATCGGGGCGCGGAACATGCAGAACTACCGCCTGCTCCAGGCCTGCGCCCAGGTGGAGCGCCCGGTGCTGCTGAAGCGCGGCATGTCCTCCACCGTCGAGGAGTGGCTGCAGGCCGCCGAGTACATCCTGGCCGGGGGGAACCTCCAGGTCGCGCTCTGCGAGCGGGGCATCCGCTCCTTCGAGCCGGCGGTCCGGTTCAGCCTCGACATCACCTCGGTGCCGGTGCTGAAGCGGCTCACCTCCCTGCCCCTGGTGGTGGACCCCAGCCATGCCGCCGGCCGTCACGAGTACGTGCCCGCGATCGCCCTGGCGGCGGTGGCGGCGGGCGCCGACGGTCTCCTGGTCGAGGTCCACCCCAAGCCCGCCGAGGCGCTCTCCGACGGGGCCCAGTCGCTCAGCCCCAGCGCCTTCGCCGAGCTCATGGGGCGAGCCCGCCGGGTGGCCGAGGCGGTGGGCCGGGAGCTCCGGTGAGCGACCTCGGCGGGGTCGCCGTGGTCGGCGCCGGCCAGATCGGCACCCTGGTCGGGCAGGGCCTGCTCGGCTCCCGCCGGGTGGCCTCGGTGGCGGTCTTCGACGTCGATCAGGAGGCGGCGCGGGCCTGCCTCGCGCGGGGCGGCGCCGAGCTCTTGCTGGAGCGCCCGGAGCAGGCGCTGGAGGCCGAGGTGGTGGTCCTCGCCCTGCCCCTGCTCCGGATCCTGGACTGGCTCCGCGAGTTCGGTCCCCGGGTCCGGGCCGGATCCCTGCTGCTGGACACGGGCAGCGCCAAGGAGAGCGTGGTGGAGGCCATGGCGGCCCTGGTCCCGGCCGCCGCCCACGCCCTCGGCGGCCACCCCATGGCCGGCAGCGAGGGGAGGGGCGCGGCGGCCGCCGCGCTGGGCTCGCTGGCGGGCGCGCCCTTCGTGCTGAGCCCGGTCCGGGAGGACCCGCCGGGGATGGAGCTGGGGCTGCGCCTGGTGCGCGCGCTGGGGGCCCGGCCGGTGGTCCTGGAGGCGGCGCGCCACGACCGCCTGGTGGCGCGCACCAGCCACCTTCCCCACCTCGTCGCCGCCGCCCTGGCCCTGGTGGCGGAGCCCCCGAGCCACGACCTTCAGGCCGCCCGCGACCTGGCCGGCTCCGGCTACCGGGGCGCGACCCGGCTGGCGGCCAGCGATCCCCGCATGGTGGCGGAGTTCGCGGTCGCCAACCGGGAGCAGCTGGGAGCGGCCCTGGGGGAGCTGGGGCGGGAGCTGTCCCGGCTCTCGGCGGCGCTGGCCGGCGGCGCCGACCCGCTGGCCCTGGAGCTGGCCCGGGCGGGCGCGGCCCGGGCCCGCCTGCTGGAGGCGGTGTGAAGCCGCGGCCCACGGCCCTGCGTCCCCTCCGGGGCCGGGTCCGGGTGCCC
>JASHRA010000168.1 GCA_030038765.1 Candidatus Dormiibacterota bacterium
CAAGTCGCTGCTCAGCGACCACGGCTGGGCGGTGCGCGCGGGCGGCACCGACAGCTGCTCCCGACCGGGCAGCGGGGCCCGGGACTGCGGAGCCGGCATCAAGCGCGGCATGGAGCTGCGCCTGACGCTGGTCTACACCACCGGGTCGGCCGTCTTCGACGACATGATGCAGGAGCTGCGCTCCGCCTACTCCCTGGCCGGGATCGACCTGACGCTCCAGCCCAGCGCCAGCTCCCAGGTCTTCACCGAGCTCAGCCCCTGCCAGCCCAAGACCGGCTTCGGCTGCCATTGGGACCTGATCGCCTACGGCGACGTGGGCTACGCCTACACCTACTCCCCCGACTTCTACCCCTCGGGCGACGAGATCTTCGCCACCGGCGCGGGCTCCAACTTCAACGGCTACAGCGACGCCCGCGCCGACCAGCTGATCCGGGCCTCCTACAGCGCCCCCGGCCTGGAGCCGCTCTTCCGCTACGAGAACTACCTGACGGAGCAGCTCCCGGTGGTCTGGATCCCCAACATCTACTACCAGCTCTCCGAGATCAAGAGCTCGCTCCACGGGGCCGTCCCCCAGGACCCCAACCTCAACATCTACCCCCAGGAGTGGAGCGTCTCCTGACGCTCCCGGCCCGGGTCAGGCAGCCGGCGTCAGCCGGACGATGGGGATCTCGCGGTCGGTCTTGCTCTGGTAGCCGGCGTAGCGCGGGGAGATGGCCGCGATCCGGGCCAGCGCCTGCTCGCGCCGCTCCCCCCGGAGCAGCTCACCGCGGACCCGCAGGCGCCGCTTGCCCACCTCGAGCCAGACCTGGTCCGGGTTCCGGGCGAGGTTGAAGAACCAGCCCGGGTGCTGGGCCCCGCCCCCGGCCGAGGCCACCACCAGCCAGGCGTCGGGGCCGTCTGGGAAGCCGCCCAGGGGCGAGGTGCGCGTCTTCCCCGACCTCGCGCCCACGGTGGTCAGCAGCACGCCTGGGAAGTCCATCATCCGGGGCTGCTCCTGGCTCCTGGAGCGGCGCCGGTAGGAGGAGGCCTGGAGCCGCATGATGGGCAGCACTAGGCGGTTGAGCCACGCCATGGCGCCCCGCCCCCGGGTCCCCCGGGGCGGGATCTCTAGGGACACGGGAGCATCCCCATGGGCCCGCGGGCGGGTGGGCTCGCCGCCGCTGGGAATCTGCTGTGAGTCATCGGCAGGCCCCGGAAGGCGGCCCCGGGCATGAAACAATGGCCGCAGCCACCGAGCTGGTCCGGGAGGGTCCCAGCCGGCAGCCAGAGAAGCCGACCCCCGGCCTGGGGGTCCCACCCGGAGCGCCGAAGCATGTCACTGGTGGTCATTGTCTGCGAAGACCGGCTCCGGGAGGAGCTGGAAGTTCTGGCCAGCGAGGCCGGCTACACCGTGCCCCGGGCCGCCGAGCTCCCAGCCCAGGCCTCGGACTGGGTGCGCCAGCGGCTCCGCTCCCGCGCCGACCTGGCCCTGGTCGTGAGCGAGCGCCAGGGCTCCGGCTCTGTCGCCTCCCTGGACGCCGCCGGCGACCGCTACTGGCTGGTCCAGGCCGGCAGCCCCGAGGGTCCCGGCTACCGGCCCCCGGCGCGCCGGCCCCACCGCCGCCTGCTCAGCCTCGAGGGATCGGCCAGCGCCTACCTGCGCCAGCTCCTCGACGACTGGCGCGACCGCGACCAGGTGCGCGTGGACTGCTTCACCTTCGCCTACCGTGACGGGCTCCCCCACGAGGCCGACTGGGTCATCGACACCCGCTTCCTGGACAGCCCCTACTGGATCCCGGAGATGCGCGAGCGCCCGGGCACGGACCGGAGCGTCCGCCGGTACGTGATGGCCCAGCCCGGTGCCCACGAGCTGGTCAACGAGTTCCTGCCCCTGCTGGCCCGCCTGGCCCCCCTCTACCAGTCCCAGCGCCGCTCCGTGCTGCGGGTGGCGGTGGGCTGCACCGGCGGGCTGCACCGCTCCATGGCCATCGCCTCGGAGCTGGTGGACCGCATCAACTCGTCGGGCACGGCCGACGCCCGCTACCTCAAGGCGCCCCCGCTCCACCTGCCCCAGGAGTTGGACTAGGAGGGAGCGCTCAGCCCGGCCCCGAGGGCGCGCCGAGGGCCAGCCCCAGCGGCTCGCTCGCGGCTGGCGGCGCCGGCAGCACCGAGCGCACCAGCTCCTCGTAGGCGCGGCGCACCTCGGGGTAGCGCAGCAGCAGCAGGTGGGCGTACTCCTGCACCACGGGCCGGGGCGCGCGCCTCAGCTTGAGGCTCACCTCGCTGGGCAGGTGGTTGGCCTTGCGCCCGTTGCAGCGCTTGCAGGCCACCACCTGGTTCTCCCAGGTGCTGGGCGCGCCGCCCCGCGAGACCGGCACTACGTGGTCGATGGTGAGCTCGGCCGGGGTCCCGCGCACGCCGCAGTACTGGCAGGTGTGGTCGTCGCGCAGCAGCAGGTTGCGCCGGTTGGGGCGCAGCATCCGGCGCGGGACCACGATGTTGCGCAGCAGCCGGACCACGATCACCCCCTCGCCCAGGCGGCGCTGCTCCAGCTCCTCGGCGACCAGGCGGCGGGCCTCGTCGTCGAGGAAGGCGACGCGCTCCTTGGTCAGCAACACCACCAGGCGGCGGCGGCTGATGACGTTGAGCGGCTGCAGCGAGGCGCTCAGCAGCAGGACCGGCATGGGCTCAATTCTGGACCGCCCCGGCCCGGTTCAGCCCCCACCGCGCGAGAGGGCCCGGCGCAGCCCCTCGACGTGGCCCAGGATCCCGGGGTTGACGGTCAGCAGGACCAGGGTCAGGACCAGGGCCACGAGCAGGATGAGGGCCAGGTAGGCGGTCACCGAGGGTCCCGAGGTGGGCGGGGGCAGGCTCCGGGCCACGCCTAGGGGCGCTCCCCTACGGGGCCCAGCGGCTCCGCCGTCCAGTTCCCCTCCGGCCCCACCCCCAGGCTGAGGCCGCGCCACTCCGCACCGCGCTGGGCCAGGGCCAGGGGCAGGAGGCGGACCAGCTCCCAGCGCGCGCCCGAGGGCAGGCCGGTCTCGGGCCCGAGGTTGTCGAGGCGGCGCGCCAGGATCTCCAGGGCGCTCTCCAGGGAGGCGCAGCGTAGCGCCAGCAGGGTGCCGCCTCCGCTCCGGGGGAGGCTGGCGAGGAGCTCGTCCAAGACCGGCTCCGGGGGCTGGTCCAGGAGGAGGGGCCCACCCGCCAGGCCGGCCTGGAGCGCCGAGGGGTGCTGGGGGTCGAGGCTGGCCCAGCCGTCCGGCAGCCACCAGGGGGAGGGCTCGAAGCTGAGCACGGAGACGCCCTCGGGACGGTGCTCCAGCTCCTCGGCCAGGGCCGCCAGGGCGAGGTCGGGGCGGTGCCCCACCAGCAGCACCGCCGCCCCCTCGAGGAAGGCGCGGCAGAGCTGGCGCCGCTCCTCGCGGCCCAGCTGGGCCGGCACCCGGGGCTGGGCCCGGAGCAGCAGGCGGGCCCGCTCCACCAGGGGCGGGAGCAGGAACTCCAGCTCCAGGTCGCCGACCGAGCCCTGGCCGCTGAGAGCGTCGTCGGCAAGGCCCAGGGCGCGCCGCGCCCCGGCCGCGGCGTCGCTCACCGCCGCCGCCGTCAGCTGCTTGCCGCTGGCCGTCCAGCCCTCCTCGCCGAGCGCCTCCAGGGGCACCCCGGGGCGCAGCCGGACGGCCCGGGCGCCGCGCTCCAGCAGCTCCCGGGCGATGGCGGGGGCGGCGCTCAGCTCCAGGCCCAGGGCCGGGCTGGGGGCGGCCTCCTCCTCGCCGTCCCCCCAGGCCGAGGGCGGCGGCGGGACCGTGCTGGAGGGTCGGTCCGGGCGCCAGTCCGGCTCCCGCGGCGGGGGCGGGAGAGGTGCCCCCGCCTGGATCAGGGTGAGGCTCACGGCGGCCACCCGCAGGGTGCCACCGGGCCGGAGCAGGGCCGAGCCCCCGGGGGGCAGACGGCGGCCGTCCACCCAGGTGCCGCCGCTCGGGCCGAGGTCGTGGACCTCGACCCCGTCGGCCTCCCGGAGCAGCTCGCAGTGGCGCTGGGCCACGGCCTGGTTCGGGTCGAGGTGGGTGACGTCCACGTCCGGCACGGGGCCGCCGGGGGCGCTGCGGCCGAGCACGATGGGGTAGCGCTCCAGGGTGACGGTGGCGCCGTCGGGCGCCTGCAGGGCGAGCAGCGGGGCGAGGCTCAAGGCCTTGGGCCCCCGCCCTCAGGCCGACACACCCCTTCGCTCCAGCTCCGCGATCAGCTCCGGCACCACCTTGAGCGCGTCCCCGACCACGCCCAGGTCGGCGAGCTTGAAGATGGGAGCGTCGGGGTCGCGGTTGATGGCGACTATGTGCTTGGCGCCCTTCATCCCCACCGTGTGCTGCATCGCCCCGCTGATGCCGCAGGCGATGTAGAGGTCCGGCTTGACCGTCTTGCCGGTCTGGCCGACCTGGCGGGCGTAGGGGGTCCAGCCGGCGTCGACCACGGCCCGGCTCGCGCCCACCGCCCCGTGCAGCAGCCGGGCGAGCCGCTCCACGAGCTCGAAGTTGGAGGCCTCCTGGAGCCCCCGGCCCCCGCTGACCACGACCTTGGCCTCCTCCAGCTGGGGGCCGGCCGCGGCCGCGACCACCGATTCCAGGCGGCGGGGGCCCCGGGGCGCGTCCGGGGGCAGGGAGAGGGGCAGCACCCGGGCCTCCACCTCGCCCGCGGGACTGGCGCTCACCGACTTGGGCCGGAGCAGGACCAGGGGACTCCGGCCCCGGAGCTCGGTGAGGACCGCCTGCGTGGCGCCGAAGATGGTGCTGCTGGCGGCGAAGCCCGGCCCGCTGGGGACCACCCCGGTGGCGTTGGCCAGGAGCGTGAGCTGGAGCCGGGCGCTGACCCGGGCGGCCAGGTCGCGGGCGTCGTAGGTGGCCCCCAGCAGCACCAGGTCTGGGTCCAGCTCCTGGACCAGGGCCCCGAGGGCGGCGGCGGCGGGCTGGCCCAGGTAGTCCCGGTAGGCGGCATCGGCGCCCAGGTGCACCGTGCCGGCGCCGTAGCGGCCCAGGGCCGGGGCCGCCCGCTCGCCCTCCGGGTCCAGCACCACGGCGCTCACCTCGCCCAGCTCGCGGGCCAGGGTCAGCGCCTCCAGGGAGACCGGGGCCGGCTCCCCCTGGAGCAGCTCGCAGTAGACCAGGACCCGGGCCACGCTCAGACCAGCTTGAGCTCGGCGAGGTAGTCCGCCAGGCGCCTGGCGGCGGCCCCGTCGGCCTCGATCAGCTCCCCCGAGGAACGCTCCGGCACCGGCTCCACGCTGCTGACCAGCTGGCCGGCGCCGGCCTCGCCCACGCTGGCGGGGTCGATGCCGAGATCGTCCAGCCCTAGCTGCTCCACGGGCTTGCTGCGGGCCGCCATGATCCCCTTGAGGGTGGGGTAGCGGGGCTCGTTGATGCCCCCGGTCACGGTCACCACGGCGGGCGCCTCAGCCTCGACCAGGTCGTGGCCGCTGGCCGTCTGGCGCTGGATCCGGACCCGGCCCCCCTCCACCTCCAGCTGCTTGGCGAAAGTCAGGGCGGGCCAGCCCAGGAGCTCGGCGATGGCGGCCGGGACGGTCCCGGTGTAGCCGTCGGTGGACTCGGTGCAGCCGATGAGGAGCTCCGCTCCGGAGCGCTCCACGGCGCGGGCCAGCACCCGGGCCGTGGCCAGGGCGTCGGACCCGAGTAGGCGGGGATCGGTCACCAGCAGTCCCGAGCCGGCGCCCATGGAGAGCGCCTTGCGGATGGCCTCCAGGGCGCGCTCCGGGCCCATGGAGATGGCCACCACCTCCCCCGAGCTGGCCTCGGCCACGCGGAGGGCGGCCTCGACGCCGTAGGCGTCGCCCGGGTCCAGGACCACCTCCACCCCCTCCCGGACCAGCCGGTGGGAGCCGTCCAGCCTTCCCGCCCCCGATGGGTCCGGGATCTGCTTGACCAGCACCGCGACCTTCAAATGCGCTGCACTCCTGAGGGCCAGCCGCGACCGCTGCCGCCGGTCATGTTAGCGGCCGGCCCACTTCCCGCCTGCCCTCGACGAGGAAGGGAGCGCGGCGGGGCCGGACGTATAATCGGCGGGCTCTGGCGAGGGCCGGTCGGCAGCCTTTCCTCAGGGCGTGCCCCCGGCCCCGTGGTGTAGCTGGCCTAACACGCCACCCTGTCAAGGTGGAGATCGGCGGTTCGAATCCGCTCGGGGTCGCCACGGGCGTGCGGGACGGAGGCCGCTGCCCCGGGCCGGGTCGCTCCACTCCTACCGTCTCGAGGTCAGAGGAACACCTCTCTTCCCAGCAGCGCCGAGTCTGCCGGATGCTCGGAGAGGAGACGGTCCAGGGCGGTGACGATGGGCCCCAGAGCGTCCAGCCGCAGGGTGAACTTCGAGGAAGGCACCAGCCCGATGCCGTGGTGGCTGCCCGCCGCGGACAACGAGCCCGCGTGCAGGGGCCGGAAGTCGCGGATGTTGTTGGTGACCACGGCTCGGCCCTGGGCCGCTGCCCAGGCCAGGACGGAGAGGTCGTCCCGCCCTCGCAGGCCTGCGTCCGCGACCGAGATCACGTCATGGCCTCGGCTCCGTAGCTGCCGGGCGATCTCCGGCGACAGCTGCTCGTCGAGGAGCAGCTTCAGCGCGGCAGGGCAGGCTGCTCGCGTCTCCCGGTTGTCCCGACCTCCTCCATCAATCGTCGGTTGCTCTCGATTGCAGCGTCTACCTCAGCCGCGTGCACGGTGTGGAAGCGGGCAGCGGCCTCGACCAGGCCGACCGGTAGGTCGAGGTTCTCAGCTGTCCGAGCGAGGTCTCCGGACTCGGCCCGAATGACCTCCACCACCTCCCACACGTCGGGCCCGCCGACCACACCGGGCCGGCGCCCGGCCGGTCCGCTGCGGAACACGATGCCGGGGAACTGGTCCATCAGCAGCCCCTCCTCGACGTAGCGTTCGGCGAGAGCGGTCTTGGGCATCTGGAACCGCTCCGCCTGCACCCTGAGTCGCTCCAGGACGTCCGGTGGTGCCCTGAACGTGAGGCTGGATCCCACAACGTCTTGCATTGTAAGACGAGACACTGGTCGTGACTGCTACCGACCACCACCTACCCGACCGACTCCACCGTGTTGCCCGGTGCCTCTCACCGGCCGGACGAGATCGAGCCGCACTTGGCCAGGGTGCTCGCCTGGATCCGCGACGCGTCAGGCATCGATTTCTCCGCTCGGGAGCCGATGCTGCGTCTCCGGCCCGACGGGCAGTCGATCGAGGGACGGGTGTACTACATCGGTCCCCGCCACACGCGGCAGCCCGCTCGGGTGAAGCTCGACATCTCGGCCAACGAGGCGGTGCTCCGGCCCCCGGTTCTGCACGATATCGCGCACCCCTACCCTGATGGCCCCCTACCACGACCCGCTCGCCGCTACTCCTTCGAGGAGCTCCTTGCCGAGAAAATTCGGGCGATGGCCCAGCGGGCCAGCCCGCGCGACCTCTACGACATCGTCAACCTGTTCCGCCGCCATGATCTACGCCTCTACCCAGAGGCCGTCCACCGAGCCCTGGTTGAGAAGTGCGCGGCCAAGGGCATCGCAGTCCCCAGCGCCGCCGACTTCGATGGCTCGCCTCTCATCACCGCACTGGAGGCTGACTGGGCCCAGATGCTAGCCCACCAACTTCCCGCCCTACCACCGCTGCAGAGCTTCCTCGATGAACTGCCTCGTCTCTTCGGCTGGCTCGAAGGCACCGCCGAGTTCGAGGAGCTTCCGCCGCTCCCGGCCAGTGGGAACGAACAGGACTGGTCCCCGCCGCCGATCGTGGCCACGTGGCACGCCGGTGTACCGCTAGAAACGGTGCGCTTCGCGGCCACCTATCACCTTTGCGTCGAGTTGTTCTACGGAGGCACCTGGCGGCGCATCGAGCCCTACTCGCTACGACGGAGCGCAGCCGGGCAACTGCCCCTCCACGCCGAACGGTCTGACGGCGGGGGTCACCGCACCTACCGCGTCGACCAGATGATTGGCCTCCGCGCCACCACGACCCCGTTCCGCCCCCGCTACCCGATCGAGTTCTCGGCTCGCGGGCCGCTCCACGCTCCCCACCGGAGCCGCACCCCACTGGGGCGGCCGAGCATCTCCGTTCCCCCGCCACGAGCTCGCGCCGGCGCCACATACGCTTACCGGTGCAGCCGATGTGGCAAGGAGTTCCGCCACTCCAGGCCCGGCGCCTCCCTCCGTGATCACAAGGACCGCCAAGGCTACCGCTGCGGTGGGCGGAGCGGTGTCTACCTCGGGATGCGATAGTCCCTCCCCGACACCTGATCCTGGCTCAGGCGGGACCAGCTCAGTGCCACCGATGCCGGACGTTCGGCCTGCTGATCCAGCGTGATGGTGGGAGACCACCACTTCCTGAGAGTTGTAGCGGCCAGGGCACCCTCACCGCAGGCCTCCTGCATAGCTGCTTAGGATCGGGGCGTGTCGCTCCACCCTCAGGCCGAGGCCGGTTTCGCCCGGGCCGCCGCCGCCTACGAGCGGGGCCGGCCCGGCTACCCGGCGGCGGCGGTGGGCTGGCTCGCGGAGCGCCTCCACCTCGGTCCGGGCAAGCTGCTGCTGGACCTCGGCGCCGGCACCGGCAAGCTGACCCGCCAACTCCTCCCCTACGGCGCCCGGGTGGTGGCGGTGGAGCCGGTGGCGGAGATGGCGGAGCTGCTCCGCGCCTCCTGCCCGGGCGTGGAGGTGCTGAGCTCCACCGTGGCCGAGACCGGGCTCCCCTCGGGCTCGGTGGACGCCGCCAGCGCCGGCCAGTCCTTCCACTGGTTCGACAACCCGGAGTCGCTGCGGGAGATCCACCGCATCCTCCGCCCCCGGGGACGGCTGGGCCTGGTCTGGAACCGCCGCGACCCCAGCTCGCCGCTCTGGCACGCCACCAGCGAGCTGATCCGCCCCTACCGCCAGGGCGCCCCCGACGCCAGCCGGGGGGAGTGGCGGCGGGCCCTGGAGGAGAGCGGCCTCTTCGGCCCCCTGGAGTCCCGCGCCTTCACCCACCGGCAGCATGCCGGGCCGGAGCTGCTGGCGGACCGGGTCCTCTCCACCAGCTTCGTGGCCACCCTGGACCCGGGGCGCCAGGCGGAGATCCGGCAGCGGCTGATGGACCTGGCCCGGGAGCACCAGGCGGCGCCCGGCCGCCCCCTCTCCCTCCCCTACCGCACCGAGGTCTTCGCCTGCAGTGCCTGCTGAGGCGGGGCCGCCACCGGCGCCCCTGCCGCCCGACTTCCTGCGCCAGCTGGAGGGCCGGGAGGAGCTCCTGGTCAGCTCCCGGGACGGGGCCGGGAGGGGCCGGGTGCCGATGTGGTTCGCCGTGGCCCCTCCCGGCCATGTCTACCTGCTCACCCCGGCGGTGACGCTGAAGGCCGAGCGCTGGCGCCGGGACCCCTGGGTGGAGCTGCGGGTGCCGGGCGGGGGCCCGCGCCTCGAGGGCGTCGTCTCGGAGCTCGGCTGGGAGGAGGCGGAGCCGCTGGCCGGCATCCTCACCGAGCGCTTCGCCCTGGCCGGCGCGGCCACGCCGGAGGCGCTGCGCTGGATGCTGGAGGACGGCAGCCGGCGCCTGCTGCGGGTGGGGCAGCGCCCCGGCTCAGACCTCCCCGGCCCGGTCCAGGGCCAGGACCGCGGCTAGCAGCGCCTCCACCCCGAGCGCCACCTGGGCCGGCTCGGTCCACTCCTCGGGGCAGTGGCTGCGACCCCCGCGGGAGGGCACGAAGAGCATCGCCGCCGGGCAGAGCCGGGCCACCAGGGCGGCGTCGTGGCCGGCCCAGGACTCCAGCTCCAGCTGCGACTGGCCCAGCTCCGAGATGGCATCCCGGAGCAGCCGGCGGAGCCCCTCGTGGCAGCGCACGGGTGCCTCCCGGGAGATCCACTCCAGCTCCACCTCCAGCTCCCGCTCCGCGCCCACCCGGCGCGCCTCCGCCTCCAGCCCGGCCGCCGCCCGCTCCAGCCAGGAGGGCTCGGGGCTGCGCAGCTCGGCCCAGAGCCGGCTCCAGCCGGGCACCACGTTGCTGGCCCCGGGGAGGACCTCCAGCCGGCCCACCGTGCCCACCCCGGGCACGCCTCCCGGGGCCTCGGCGGCCAGCCGCTCCAGGCCCAGGACCAGCTCCGCGGCCCCGGCCAGGGCGTCCCGGCGCCGGCCCATGGGCGTGGTCCCGGCGTGGTCGGCGCGGCCGGTGAGGCGGACCTCGGCCCGCTCCACGCCGCAGATGGCGGTGACCACGCCGAGCGGCACCCCGGCCTCCTCCAGCCGCCGGCCCTGCTCGATGTGGAGCTCGAGGTAGCCCAGCAGCCGGTCCGGCTCCCACAGCGCGGAGCCCAGCTCCCGGGGCCGGGCGCCGAAGGCGGAGAGCGCCTCGCCGAGCGTCTCCCCGGCCCCGTCCCGCAGCCCCAGGTGGGGCTCCAGGGCGCCGCTCACGGCCCGGCTGCCGAGGCAGCTGAGTCCGAAGCGATTGGGCTCCTCGCCCAGGAAGTCCACCACCAGCAGGGGGTGGCGGAGGCCCTGTCCGGCCGCCCGCAGCACCCGCACCAGCTCGATCGCGCCCAGCACCCCGGCCATGCCGTCGAAGCGGCCGCCCCCGGCCACGGTGTCGGTGTGGGAGCCGATCGCGATCTGGGGCAGCCCCGCCTGCGCGCCCGGGAGCCGGCCCAGGAGGTTGCCGGCGACGTCCACCTGGACGCCGAGGCCGGCCTCCTCCATCAGCTCGCGGACCAGCTGGCGGGAGCGCCGGTAGGGCTCGGAGAAGGTGCGCCGGGTCCAGCCCGGCTGCTCCGGCTCGCGCACCTCGGCGAGCTCCATCAGCTGGGAGAAGAGGCGCTCCTCGTCGACGCGCGGCGTCTCGCTCACGAGTCCCGACCGTAGCAGCGCCCGGGCCACTTGTGCCGCTGCGCCGGGGCCTGGGACCATGGCCCGGTGCCGACCCGCGAAGACGCCCTCCAGCTGCTCTACCAGCACACCCGCACCGAGAGCCTGCGCCGGCACGGCCTGGCCCTGGAGGCGGTGATGCGGGCGGCAGCCCAGCAGCAGGGCGCCGAGGAGGAGCTCTGGGCCGTCACCGGGCTGCTCCACGACTTCGATTACGAGGCCCATCCGGACCAGCACCCGTTCTGGGGACGGCCCGTGCTGGAGGCGGCCGGCTACCCCGAGGAGGTGGTGCTGGCGATCCAGGGCCACGCCAACTTCAGCGGCGTGCCCCGGGAGACGCCGCTGGCCCGCTGGCTCTTCGCCCTCGACGAGCTGACCGGCTTCGTCATCGCCGTGGCCCTGGTCCAGCCCGGGCACCGCGTCGACCTGGTCCAGGCCCGCTCCGTGCGCAAGAAGCTGAAGGACCGCTCCTTCGCCCGCAGCGTGCTGCGCGAGGACATCGTCCAGGGCGCCGAGGAGCTGGGCCTGGAGCTGGAGCAGCTGGTGGAGCTGGTGGTGGGCGCGCTCACGCCGCTGGCGGCCAGCCTCGGCCTGGGTGGGCCGGAATAGCTGGCCCTATACTCCAGGGCACCCCGCCCGGGGAGGTGGCTGAGTGGTCGAAAGCGCCCGCCTGCTAAGCGGGTGACGGGGGTCAACCTCGTCCGAGGGTTCGAATCCCTCCCTTCCCGCCAGGTGACGGCCCCCTGATCGCGGGCAACATTGCTGTTTTGGGAGCGACATTCCCGGCTTGGCCTGGTTACCATGCCGGGGTGAGCCAGCCCGAGCCCAACCAGGGTGGCGCGGTGCTCGACCTGATCTCGCTGCCGGGCCGGATCGCGGAGCGCTACCGGGAGACCGCCCGGGAGCGGCCCGACGAGGACATCAACATGCGCGTCCTCAGCTCCTTCGTGCTCACCTTCGGCACCGTGCGCTTCATCACCCACTCCATCCGCAACCACTGGCTGCCCTTCCAGAACATCGTCCTGGGAGGCAAGAAGGGCGGCTCGGGGCTGCACATCCACCACCTGGTCTGGGGCATCGTGGCCCTCACCGGCTCCGGCTACGCCGCCCTGCTCCAGACCAAGTACCCGTGGCGGCGTCGCCTGGCCCCGGTCTACGGCGCCGGCGTCGCCCTCACCTACGACGAGTTCGCCCTCTGGCTCCACCTGGAGGACGACTACTGGAGCAAGCAGGGCCGCGACAGCGTCGACGCGGTGGTCCTGCTGAGCGCCCTCTTCGGCCTCGCCTCGGCGTCGCCGCTGTTCTGGCAGCGCGCCTTCCAGGAGGTGAGCCGCACGGCCGGCCTGGCCCGGCCCCAGGGGACGTGAGGGAGGTCGCTGTCGGGGGGCGCGACGCAGCAGCATCGGGAGGGAACAGCAGATGGCTGACGACTACCTGACCGTCGACGAGGTGGCCGCCCAGCTGGCCGTGCCGGTGGAGATGGTCCAGCGCCGCATCGAGTCGGGCGACATCCCCGTCCACTGGGTCGAGACGGGGGGCAAGCTGGAGATGCGGATCAGCTCGGCCGAGATCGGCGTCGAGCAGCCCGCCGCGGCCACGCCCTTCCCCACCCCGGAGGCGCTGGAGTCGGAGGCGGCCGCGCCCCAGGCCCCGGAGAGCAGCGCCCCCGGCTGGAGCGTGCGGCCCAGCGACTACAGCCAGGACGTCTGGGGCGGGTCCGCCGAGGAGCCGGCCGCCGCCGCCGCGGGGACCCCGGAGGAGGAGAACCCGGCCCCCTGGGCGGTGGAGCCGGAGCCCGGCCCGGAGCTGGGGGGGACCCCCGAGCCGGGCCCGGAGCTCCCCCCCGCCGCCGAGGAGAGCTCCCCGCCGGTGTGGTCGGCGGAGCCCTCCACATGGGAGGACGAGCCCCTGGAGCGGCCCGCCGAGAGCGCCGCCTGGGGCGCCCCATCCGAGCTCCCGGAGACGGCCGTCTGGGGCCCGGAGCCGGCGCCCGCGGCCGAGGAGCCGGCGGAGGAGGGGGCGGTGGCGCAGCCGCCCGCCTTCCCGCCTGCCCCGGCCGACGCCTTCTTCCCCCTCGACGAGGAGGAGGACCTGGACGAGTCCAGCTACGGGGTGCCGCCGCCCCCGGCCGCGAGCGCTCCCTTCGCGCCCGTGGAGGAGGCGCCGGCGCCGGCCCCGGAGCCGGTGGAGGCGGTGGCCGAGGAGCAGGAGGAGGAGGAGGAGGAGGTCAGCCTTGCCGAGGGGGAGGACCTGGGCGAGGAGAGCGACCTCCTCTCCGGCGACAGCCTCCTCCCCAGCGAGTTCCTGGGCACGGAGGCGCCGGCTCCCGCCAGCCTGGTCCCGGCCCCGGGCCCGGAGAGCATCCCCGGCCTCAGCTCGATCGACGCCCGGGAGCTGGTCTCGGGCCTCTTCGAGCGCTGGGAGCGGGCCCTGGAGCAGCGCATCCAGGCCGAGCAGCGGCTCCGCTGGGAGGCCGAGCTGGAGCGCCGCATGCGCCAGGTGCGGGACCTCAAGCAGGAGCTGGAGAACACCCGCAAGGCCAACGCCGCCCAGCTCGCGGAGCGGGAGCAGGAGGTGCTGGCGCTGCGCAACCGGCTCCGGGAGCAGGGCGAGGCCCAGGGCAAGGGCCGGGGGCTCTTCCGCCGCTGAGGCGGGCCCGGGGTCGCGCCCCCGGGCCCTGCGGGGTGGCACGCCGCCAGCGCGCTGCTACCTTCTGGGTACAAGGATGGGGATGGTGGCGGTCGGCCGCGGGGCGCTGCCGCGGGCGCGGGGGAGGAGTCGATGAGCCCGGGCGGAGCCGTCGAGGAGATCCGCTCCCGGCTCGACATCGTGGAGGTGATCGGGGGCTACCTCCGCCTCAGCCGCGCCGGGCGGGAGTGGAAGGGCCTCTGCCCCTTCCACACCGAGCACACGCCCTCCTTCTACGTCAGCCCGGAGAAGCGGGTCTGGAACTGCCACGGCTGCCACGAGAGCGGCGACCTCTTCAGCTTCGTCGAGATGATCGAGCACACCGACTTCCGCGGCGCCCTGGAGCTGCTGGCGCGAAGGGCCGGGGTGGACCTGGAGGCGGAGCGCGCCCCGAGCCCCCGGGAGCGGGCCCGGCGGCGCCAGCGCGAGGAGATCCTGCGCCTCAACCGGCTGGCCGCCCGCTACTACCACCACGTACTCCAGGAGACGGGCGCCGGGGAGCAGGGGCGCCAGTTCCTGGAGCGGCGCCAGGTGACGGAGCAGGACCGGCTCGACTTCCAGCTCGGCTACGCCCCCCAGGGCACGACCGGGGACAACCTGGTCCGCTACCTGCGGCGCCAGGGCGCCTCCGACCAGGACCTGCTGGCCGCCGGCCTGGCCCGGCCCGAGCGCCAGTCGCTGATCGACTTCTTCCGCCACCGGGTGGTGGTCCCGATCCGGGACGAGCAGGGCCGGGAGGTGGGCTTCGGGGGCCGCGCCCTGGGCGAGGCCGGGCCCAAGTACCTCAACACCAGGCGCACGGCGGTCTTCGACAAGTCCGCCGTCCTCTTCGGCCTGGACCGAGCCCGCGAGGCCGTCCACCGCCAGCACCAGGCGGTCCTGATGGAGGGCTACTTCGACGTCGTGGGGGCGCACCGGGCCGGCGTCGGCAACGCCGTCTCCACCTCCGGGACCGCCCTCACCGAGGCCCAGGTGCGGCTCCTGCGCCGCTTCGCCGACGAGATCGTGCTCTGCTTCGACGGGGACGCCGCCGGGCGGCGCGCCGCCCAGCTGGCGGTGGGCCTGGTGGCGGGCGCCGGGACCGGCTGCCGGCTGCTCACCCTGCCCGCCGGCGAGGACCCCGACGACCTGGCCCGGCGCGACCCCGCCGAGCTGCGCCGGCTGGTGGAGCAGGCCCCGCCCGCCTGGGAGGTGCTGGTGGACCAGGCCCTGGAGGGGCCCCCGGGCGAGGAGCAGGAGGCGCTGCGACGGGCCATGCGGGTCCTGACCCGTATCCCCGAGGCCAGCATCCGCGCTCTATATGCAGAGCGGGCGGGACGCCACCTGGGCGTGCCCGCCAGCCGGATCCTGGAGGACGTGGAGCATCTCGGCAGCGGCAGGGGCGGCGGCGGCGAGGCGCGAGGTTTGAGCGCGGGCTTGACGGGGCAGGCTGGAATGGGGGCGTCTGCCCATCTCCTGGGACTGCTCTGGCACCGGCCCCGGATGATCGCGGAGGTTCGAGATCGATACCAACTCCGGCGCGACGACTTCGCCGACCCCCAGCAGGGCGCCCTCTACCAGGAGCTGGTGGAGCGGGCGCCCGACCGGCCCCAGCCGGAGGAACTGCCCAGGGAGCTCCGGGGGCAGCTGGAGCAGCTCCTCCGGGCCGAGTTCCCGGAGCTGCGGGAGGACGCCTCGGAGCCGAGGCTGCGGGAGGCGCTGGCGCAGTCGGTGAGCCGGACCAAGATCGAGAGCCTGCAGGAGCGGGCCCGGGCCCTGAGCCAGAGCCTGCTGGAGCTGGGCCACCACCGGGACGGCGAGGGGCCCCAGCTCCTGGCCGAGCTGGACCGGGTGCGCAAGCAGATCGAGGCGCTGAAGGGCGCCACGGCGCGGGAGGCATAGGTTGGTCAAGGCGATGAAGGCACCGGTGGCCCCGGCGGGTCCGCCCAAGACGGAGGACCTGGTGCGGCTGGCGGAGCAGCTGATCCTGAAGGGCAAGGAGCAGGGGTACCTCACCCCCAACGAGATCCTCGATCCCTTCCCCGAGCTGGACGCGGACCCGGACCAGATGGAGCGCCTCTTCTCCCTCTTCCGGGAGATGGGGATCGCGGTCACCGATGGGGACAAGGACTTCGACGTGGAGGAGGCGGACGAGGACGTCCTCACCGCCGACGCCGACGCCGTCTCCCTCGACGACCCGGTGCGGATGTACCTCAAGGAGATCGGCCGCGTCTCCCTGCTCAAGGCCGAGGACGAGGTCTACCTGGCCAAGCTGATCGAGGAGGGCGACGAGGACGCCAAGCACCGCCTGACCGAGGCCAACCTGCGCCTGGTCGTCTCCATCGCCAAGAAGTACATCGGCCGGGGCATGTCCTTCCTGGACCTGATCCAGGAGGGCAACATGGGCCTGATCCGGGCGGTGGAGAAGTTCGACTACCAGAAGGGCTTCAAGTTCTCCACCTACGCCACCTGGTGGATCCGCCAGGCCATCACCCGGGCCATCGCCGACCAGGCCCGCACCATCCGCATCCCGGTGCATATGGTGGAGACGATCAACAAGCTGGTGCGGATCTCGCGCCGGCTGCTCCAGGAGCTGGGCCGGGAGCCCTCCGACCCGGAGATCGGGGAGGAGATGGGGATCACGCCCGACCGGGTGCGGGAGATCGTCAAGGTGGCCCAGGACCCGGTCTCGCTGGAGACCCCCATCGGCGAGGAGGAGGACTCCCACCTGGGCGACTTCGTCCCCGACAGCGAGGCCGTGGCCCCCTCCGAGGCGGCCTCCCTGACCATGCTCCGGACCGAGGTGGAGGACATCCTCGACACCCTGACCCCGCGCGAGCGCCGGGTGCTGCAGCTGCGCTTCGGGCTCATCGACGGCCACCAGCGCACCCTGGAGGAGGTGGGCAAGCGCTTCGGCGTGACCCGGGAGCGGATCCGGCAGATCGAGGCCAAGGCGCTGCGCAAGCTCCGCCACCCCTCGCGGAGCATGAAGCTCAAGGACTACCTGGAGTAGGAGTGCCCCGGCGGCGGCGCCCTGTCGCCACCCCCCCGCGTCCGGCCCGTCCGGGCAGGCTCTCGGGCCGCGTCCGGCGGGCCGCCCCTACCCGCTGGCCCCATCGCCGTGCACCGGGGGCAGACCTGCTCGAACGGGGTGCCGGTCCCGCCCCGGGGCGTCCCCGCTCTGATAGCTCACGGTCAATCCTTGAACCATGTCTGAAAGTCTGCTATCATCCCGCGATCCGAGCCATGGAGGGTGGGTATCCGGGTGAAGAGGCTGGTAGGTTCTTGGGCGGCCCGTGCCGGCACCGCGGTGGCGGCAGCGGCGCTGCTGGCGTCCGTCAGCCTGGGCGCGAGCACGCAGGCGGCGAGCCGGGGCCACGGGGTGGTCACCTTCGCTGAGCTGCCGGAGTCGCCTCCCAACTACATCTCGCCTCTGGACGGATCGGTCGACGAGACCAATGCAAACACCGGCCAGTTCTCCTGGCTGATGTGGCCCGCCGTGTACCGGGTCGGTGACGACGGCAAGCCGGACGTCAACTGGGCCATCAGCGTGGGCGAGCCGCCGGTCTACTCCGACGACAACACCGTGGTGACGGTCACGCTGAAGCACTGGGTGTGGTCGAACGGACAGCCGATCACGGCCCGCGACGTGGTCTTCTGGATGAACCTGATCAGCGCCCTCAGCGATCCCAACATCCCTGCCGTCGGCAGCAGCAGCGCGCCCGGGGCCACCTACGGCAACTCGGTCCCGGGCGGCTTCCCGCAGAACGTGAAGAGCTACCAGCAGACTGGCACCTACACCATCGTGTTCCACCTCAACGCGTCCTACAACCCGACCTGGTTCACCGACGACGAGCTGAGCCAGCTGGTGCCCATCCCGCAGGCCTCCTGGGACCGGCTCAGCGCCTCGGGCCCGGTCGGCAACTACGACGCCTCGGCGGAGCCGGAGGAGCTGCTCCCGAGCGGGCCCGACCAGCCCTGCACGGACTGCTACGTCCCGGTCGACCCCGGCACAGCCAGCAGCGGCGCGCTGGGCGTGGCCGAGTTCCTCAACGACCAGTCCGAGGACCTCGCCACCTACGACAGCAACCCCCTCTGGCAGGTGGTCAGCGGGGCCTTCCGGCTCAGCCAGTTCACCACCTCCGGTTTCGTCAAGATGGTCCCCAACAGCCGCTACTCCGGCGCCCCCAAGCCCCGGATCAGCGCCTTCGAGGAGCTGCCCTACAGCAGTGACTCCGCCGAGTTCGACGCGCTCCGCGCGGGGAGCGTCGACATCGGCTACATCCCGCCCTCCGACCTCGGCCTCGTCAAGTCGGTGGAGAGCAGCGACGGGCTGAGGTTCGCTCCCTGGTACGTCTACGGCTCGACGCTCTCTCCGCTCAACCTCACCAACCCAACTGCCGGCCCCATCTTCAGCCAGCTCTACTTCCGCCGCGCCTTCCAGTACCTGATCGACCAGAGCGAGTACATAAAGGACTTCTCGGGCGGCCTCGGCACCGCCGACAACGGGCCCTTCCCGCCCTATCCGCTGCACAACCCGGACCTCAGCCCGCTGGTCAGCAAGGGCTCCGTGTATCCCTACGACCCGAGCAAGTCGGTGAGCCTGCTGAAGGCCCACGGCTGGGACGTCCAGCCCCACGGCAGCAGCTACTGCGAGAAGCCGGGCTCGGGATCTGGCGAGTGCGGGACCGGCATCAAGCAGGGCCAGACGCTGGACTTCTCCATCCTCTACGTCAGCGGCCAGGCCCAGCTCACCAACGAGCTCGAGGCCATGCAGTCGACGATGAAGAAGGTGGCGGGCATAGACCTCACCCTGAAGCAGGGCTCGCTCAGCGACGTGCTCGCCACCGGCGACGCGGACTGCAGCTCCGCCAACCCCTGCTCCGACTGGGACATCGTGGACTGGGCTGCCACCAACACCTGGACCTACCCGGGCGCGCTCGCCACCGGCGGTCAGTACTTCTCGCCCGACGGCCTGGACATGGGCGACTGGCAGACGCCGGAGAACCTCGCCAACATCAAGGCCACGGAGACCGCCCCCAACCAGAAGGCCGAGATCCAGGCCCTGTACCGGTACGAGGACTACGTCGCCGAGCAGGTGCCGATGATGATGATGCCGAACGGTCCCTACCAGCTGACGATGTACAGCGACAAGCTGGACGGACTGGTCCCGCAGGGCATCTTCGCCGACATCAATCCCCAGTACTACGCGCTGGCCAAGTGACAGCCAGCGGTTCTCGGGAGGCCAGCACCGGACTGCCGGCGGGGCGTCGGCGGGCGCGGCGCGTATCCGATTAGGCCTGGCTTGTCCGCCACCGGGGAGACCAGACCCGGTCCCAGCGCGCTCCCGGAGCTGCCGCCGGAAGCCGGAGAGGACGTTGGCGTCCCGCCCCAGGGGCGGGAGGCGGGCACCGACCAGGACCTGGTCCGGCTGGCAGACATCCGGCGCGCCGAGGCGTCGCTCCCCCCCTCCATCGCCAGGCACCTGGTCACCGAGTGGCGGCCCGGGGTGTGGCTCAAGCTGGAGAGTCTGCAGCCTTCCGGGTCCTTCAAGATCCGCGGCGCCACCTGGAAGCTGATGACCGCCGCCGACTCGGCCCGGAGCCGCGGCGTGGTCGCCTACTCCAGTGGGAACCACGGGCGCGCGCTCGCCCTGGCCGCGCGCTCCATGGGCGCCAGGGCCACCATCGTGGTGCCGGGCAACGCTCCCAAGAGCAAGCTGGGCGGGATCGCCGGCGACGGAGTGACCCTGGTCCGTTGCCAGCCCGGCAGCGAGCTGCGCCGCCAGCTGGCCGAGGACCTGGCCCGCAGCTCCGGCGCCGTGCTGGTCCCCCCCTACGGCGACCTCGACGTGATCGCCGGCCAGGGGACGGTCGGCCTGGAGCTAGCCGAGCAGATCGATGGGCTGGACGCGGTCGTGGTCCCGGTGGGCGGCGGTGGCCTGGCCAGCGGGGTGGGGGCGGCGGTCAAGGCGATCAGGCCCGCCATCAAGGTGATCGGGGTCGAGCCCAGCCTCGCCGCCGACGCCGCCCAGTCCCTTCGCGAGGGCCACATCGCCGTCTGGCCGGTGGAGCGCGTGGGTCGCACCATCGCCGACGGCGTTCGCACCCAGTCCCTGAGCGCGCTCACCTTCCGGCACATGATGCGCTACGTGGACGACATGGTGGCCGTCGGCGAGGCGGAGATCCTGGCGGCGATGGGGCTGCTGCTGAACAGCTGCCACCTGGTCGTCGAGCCCGCCGGAGCTCTCCCCATGGCGGCCCTGCTGGCCGGAAGCCTGCCGGACTCGGCCCGGGTGGCCCTGGTCGTGTCGGGGGGGAACACGTCGGCCGGAACGCTCCAGCGGGCGCTCGGATCGGGGCACGCACCGCGCCCCGCCCGTACCGGTGCCGAGCCACGGTAGGCGGCTCGTCGTCCTCGACGGCGGCCGCCCAGTCCCGCCCGCGGGCGGCCGCACACTACCCTGGGTCAGTGGCTCTGACCAGGCCGGAGCGCCAGCGGCGCACCCTCGACCTGCAGCTCCTGTCCTCGCCGCTGACGCCGGTCGAGCGCCGCATCGCCGAGGTGCTGATGCGGGACTACCCGCAGGCGGCGCTGCTGCGAGCCGACGAGGTCGCCCGCGCGGCCAGCACCAGTCCGGCCAGCGTCGGTCGGCTCGCGGTCAAGCTCGGATACGCCAACTACCGCGACATGCAGGCGGCGCTGGCGGTGGAGATGCGTCGTCGGGTGGTCTCCCCGCGACAGCGCCTGGAGACGGCCGCGCTGGGCCGACGCAGGCGGCCCCAGGAGGTGCTGCAGGAAACGGTCAACGTGTCCATCGGGAACGCTCAGTCAGTGCTGGAGTTCGTCGATGGCAAACAGGTGGAGGAGCTGGTGGCGGCCCTGAGCCGGCCCGATCGGCACAAGGTCTTCGTGGCCGGGTCGAACAAGGCCGGGCTGGTCGCCGCCTACTTTGCCCTCCAGCTCGCGCAGATCAGGAGCGGGGTCTGCCTCTTGGA
>JASHRA010000169.1 GCA_030038765.1 Candidatus Dormiibacterota bacterium
TCCAGGGCCTCCAGCTGCTGCAGCTGGCCCAGCACGTCGAGGGCCCCGGGCAAGTCCAGCTCCTCGCCCCCGAAGAAGCCGAAGCGGGAGCCCTGGGCCCGCCCCGGCGGGCCCACCTGGGAGAGCAGCTGGGAGAGATGGGCCAGCTCGGACTGGAGCCCGGGGTCGCTGAGCGCGGCCCGCATCATCTCCTCCAGCTGGCGGCGCTGCTCCGGCGACAGCGACTGCATCAGCGACTCCAGCTGGGCCATCTGCTGGCGGCTCTGGCTGAGGAAGCTCTCCAGGTCCTCGGGGTGGTCCGGGAAGTACTCCTGCCACTTGTCCATGAACTCCCGGTAGCCGCTCTCCTCGCCCCGGAGGTGCCGCTCCAGCATGCGGTTGAGGTCGGAGACCATCTCCCGCAGCCGGGCCAGGTCCTGCTCGCCCATCTGCCGCAGCGCCTGGCCCAGCTCCTGGAAGTGGGACTCGACCAGGTTCTGGCGCAGCTCCGCCAGCAGCTCGGCGAACTCCTGGGCCGCCTGCTGGTCCAGGAACTCGTAGTCCTGCAGCTGGCGGATGGCGGAGCCGGGCTCGGCCGGGAGCCGGTCCAGCTGCTCCCGGTGCTCCTCCGCGACGCGCCGCAGGAGCTGCTCCTGGGGCCCGCCCCGGCTCTGGCGCTCCCGCTCCTCCAGGGTGCGCCGCTCCCGCTGCAGGATCCGGTCCAGGCGCTCCTCGATGTCGTGGAAGACGCCGTCCAGGTTGTAGCGCTCGAGCTGGCGCTGGCGCTGCTGGCGGAGCTCGTCGAGGAGCTCCTCCAGGCCCCGCAGGCGGCGCCCCGAGCTGTCCCGGAAGCCCTGGCTCAGCAGGCGGCGCAGCGCGGACTCGAAGTCCCAGCCGTGGAAGACGTCCTCGGCCAGCCGGGAGAAGATCTCGGTGGAGTCGGGGAGCTCGACCTCCTGGGTGCCGTCCCAGCGGCTGTAGAGCCGGCGGGCGGAGATCACCGGCCGGGCCTAGCTGCCGTAGAGGGTGGTGCCCTGGTCGAGCACGCTCTTGTTCAGCCGCTTGGCCAGGTGCAGCCCCTCCAGGACCAGCTCCAGGGCCGCCGCCACCGGCGCCGGGCGGTCCGGCTCGTCGAGGTCGGAGAGGATGCGCTTGGTCTCCGGCAGCCCCTGGGCCACCTGCTGGTAGGCGGCGGCGGGCTGGTTCTCGCCCACCTCCACCGTGAGCCCCTGCTCGAAGCGGGCCAGCAGGGGTCCGAACTCCTGGACCGAGAAGTGGCGGCGGAAGACGTTGCTGGTGGCGCTGCGCAGCAGCTTCTGCAGCACCGCCGTGTCCTCGCCCTCCTCCCAGGTCTCCAGCTCCAGCTTGCCCAGGCTGGAGCTGGCCAGGGCTCCCAGGTCGGAGAGCCGGGGCACCGCCTCCGGCTCCTGGAGCGCGATGGCCCGGCGCAGCGAGTTGGCGCACAGGCTCTCGAAGTTGGCGATGGAGAGCCGGACCGAGACCCCGGCCCGCTGGTTGATCTGGTTGGTGCGGCGGGCCAGCTGGGAGATCTCGGCCACCAGCTCGCGCATGTAGAGGGGCACGTGGAGCTGGGTGCCCAGGCCCTGGAACTCCTCCCGCTCCTGCTCGATGATCTCCATCTCGGCCTCGACGGAGCGCGGGTAGTGGGTGCGGATCTGGGCCCCGAAGCGGTCCTTGAGGGGGGTGATGATGCGCCCCCGGTTGGTGTAGTCGTCGGGGTTGGCGGTGGCCACCACCACCACGTCCAGGGGGAGGCGGACCTTGAAGCCGCGGATCTGGACGTCCCGCTCCTCCATGATGTTGAGCAGGCCCACCTGGATCCGCTCGGCCAGGTCGGGGAGCTCGTTGATGGCGAAGATGCCGCGGTTGAGCCGGGGCAGCAGCCCGTAGTGGATGGTCAGCTCGTCGGACAGGTAGCGGCCCTCGGCGACCTTGATCGGGTCCACCTCGCCGATCAGGTCCGCGATCGAGGTGTCCGGTGTCGCCAGCTTCTCCCCGAAGCGGGCCGGGCGCTCGATCCAGTCCAGGGGGGTGCGCTCACCCAGCTCCTCCACCAGCTGGCGCGCCTGGCGGCTGATGGGGGCGTAGGGGTGGTCGTGGACCTCGCTGCCCCGGATCACCGGCATGCGCTCGTCCAGGAGCTCGGTGAGGGCGCGGATGAGGCGCGACTTGGCCTGCCCCCGCTCGCCCAGGAAGACGATGTCCTGGTTGGCCAGGATCGCGTTCTCGATCTCGGGGATGACCGAGTCCTGGTAGCCGATCAGGCCCGGGAACAGGGGACGGCCGTGGCGCAGCGCGTCGACCAGGTTGTCCCGCATCTCCTCGCGCACGCTGCGCATGCGGTACTCGCTCCCGCGCAGCTCCCCGAGCGTGCCCGGCAGCGCCACTCAGACCACCGTCCCCTGGCCCGGCCCCTTGGTCACCCGTCCAAATATAGACCTGGCCCGGAGCCGCTCCCCGGCTGAGAGCGCGCTTGGCCCCGGTGCGGGCCCAGATCGTCCGCCGGCGGTGATACTGGGCGGAGATGTGCGCCGCCAGCGAGGCACCCGCCCAGGCCCCCGTGCACCGCCGGGAGGTCATCGCCGGCGACGGCTGCGGCGTCCGCCTGGGCTGGGGCCTGGAGGGGGCGCTGGCCCTGGCCCCGAGCTCGGACGTGGTGGTGGTGGTGGACGTGATCAGCTTCTCCACCACCGTGACCGTGGCCCTGGAGCGGGGCTGCACCGTCTTCCCCTGCCCCTGGGACGAGAGCCGTGCCCGGGCCCTGGCCGCGAGCCAGGGGGCGGTGATGGCCGTGGCCCGGGCCCGGGTCGACGCCGAGCACCCCTACTCGCTCTCGCCGGTGACCCTGAGCCGGGCTCCGGCCGGGGCCCGGGTGGTGCTGCCCTCGCCCAACGGGGGCGCCATCGTCAGCGCCCTCGGGGAGCTGGGGGCGCGGGTGCTGGTCGGCGGCCCCCGCAACGCCTACGCCGTGGCCCGACTGGCCCGGCGCTGGGGACCGGTGATCTCGGTGATCGCGGCCGGCGAGCGCTCCGGGGGGAGCTGGGTCGACCCCGCCCTGGAGGACCTGCTGGGCGCCGGGGCGGTGATCGACGGCCTGCGCCGCCGGCGCCGCTCGCCGGAGGCGGTGGCGGCCGCCGCCGCCTTCCTCTCGGCCCGTCGCCGCGGGCTCCGCCTGACACTGAGGGAGTGCGTCTCGGGACGGGAGCTGCGCCGGCGCGGCCTCGACGAGGAGCTGGAGTTCGCCAGCCCGCTCAACGTCACCTCGGTGGTGCCGGTGCTGCGCCAGGGTGCCCTGGTGGCGCTCTCCGGGGCCCGTCCCTGGCTGGGGCGGGAGGCGTCGGGATTGAGGGCCGGGCGGGGAGCCGCCGCCGGCCCAGGAGGTGCCGAGTGACCGACTACGCCAAGCAGCTGACCGACCTGGCCGGACCGGTGACCGAGCTGCGGGAGCTGATCCCCGGGCCCTGGTCCCACTACGCGGGCATGCGCCGCGAGGTGATGGCGGAGGGCGCGCTCTCGACCAAGGAGAAGGAGCTGATCGCCCTGGTCGTCTCCGTGGTCAAGCGCTGCGACGGCTGCGTCGCGGCCCACGCCCGCCAGGTGGCGAGGGCCGGGGCTACGCCGGAGGAGGTGGCCGAGGCGCTCTCGGTGGCGCTGCTGCTGGACGGAGGGCCGGCCACCACCTGGGGCCCACGGGCCCTGGAGGCCTACCAGCAGTTCAGGAGTCAGCCTCCCGCGGGCTGAGGCGCTGCGGCGCGCCGGCCGCCGACGC
>JASHRA010000170.1 GCA_030038765.1 Candidatus Dormiibacterota bacterium
GCCGTCCAGCGACCCACCTGGTACATGAGGTCGCGGTCCAGCTGGGGCGTCGACGGCATCCCCGGGCTGCCCAGCGGCAGGCTGGGATCCCAGGAGGAGTCGATGCCGCGCAGCCGGTCCAGGTAGTAGGCGGCCAGGCGGTTGACATCGTGGCCGGCGCCCCCATATGGCACGGGGTCCTCCAGGGGGTGCGGCAGCCAGCCCGAGGCGGCCACCATGGTCATGAAGTCACGCAGGGAGACGCCGCCGCGAGCGTCCTCGACCAGGGCGTGCCCGGCCTCGTGGACCAGGGCGGCGCGCAGCAGGTCGTAGCCCAGGTCCTTGTGCCAGCGGCGGTCGCGCAGGGCGGGCATGAGGCACCAGTCGCGGTTGATCCTCATCACCCGGTCCCGCCAGGTGCCGAGGGTGCCGGTGAGGAAGCTCTCGTCGTGGTCGAGGTGGATCTCGTCGATCAGGCCGCGGAGGATGTCCTTGACCTGGAGGGGGAGCCGGTCGACCGTCTCCCAGATCTCGGCCACGCGCTCCTGGTAGTCGCGGCGGCCGGCGTTGGAGAGGCGCACCTGGACGTTGAACTGCTCGGCCGCCCAGGTGCGGTCGGGGAGGCCGGCCCGGCGGTAGGTCTCGAGGCGCGCGTACTGCCGGTCGGAGTGGTAGGGGGCGAAGCGGACCACAAGGCCCCAGTCCCCCCGGCGGTGTCCCCGGGGGCGCTCAGCTCATGTCGGGCCAGGCCGGCCCCTCGCCCTCCGTGCCCTCGGCGTCGTCGCTGGCGACCTTCTGCTGGAAGCGGGCCGCCACCATCTGCTGGGCCATCGCCTTGGGGATGCCGAACTTGACCAGGGAGCGGACCTCGTCGGCCATCACCTTGTCGCGGGCCGTCTCCACCGCCGTGATCAGGTCGTCGAGCGAGATCGTGGGCTGCTTCACCTTCCGATCCTACCCCGCGCCGCTCGCGCCCAAGCCCAGCTCAGGCGCTGGCCAGGACCGGCTCCGGCGCCAGGTTGGGGTTGAGGCAGAAGCCCTCGTAGTCGATCGGGGCCGTGATCGTGGGCCGCTCGCCACAGACGGGGCACTCCGGGTCCCGGCGGAGGCGGAACTGGGTGAACTCCATGCTCAGCGCGTCCACGTGCAGCAGGCGCCCCGCCAGCGGCTCCCCGATGCCGAGGATGAGCTTGACCGCCTCGGTGGCCTGGACCAGCCCCACCAGGCCCGGCAGCACGCCCAGGACGCCCGCCTCGGAGCAGCTGGGCGCCTCCTCGGGCGGCGGCGGCGCCGGGTAGCGGCAGCGGTAGCAGGGGGTGGTGAAGGGGATCATCGTCGTCACCTGGCCCTCGAAGCGGAAGACGCCGCCGTCGATCAGCGGCTTGCGCAGGAAGACGGCCACGTCGTTGGCCAGGTAGCGGGTGGGGAAGTTGTCGCTGCCGTTGATGACCAGGTCGTACTGGGAGAAGAGCTCCTCGGCGTTGGAGCTGTCCAGGCGCAGGTTGTGCTCCACCACCTTGACGTCGGGGTTGAGCGCGCCCAGCGCCCGGGACGCCGACTCCGTCTTCAGGGCGCCGATGCGGTCCACGGTGTGGATGATCTGGCGCTGCAGGTTGCTGAGCTCGACCCGGTCGAAGTCGACGAGGCCGATGGTGCCGACCCCGGCGGCGGCCAGGTAGTAGGCCACCGGCGCTCCCAGCCCGCCCGCGCCCAGGATCAGCACCCGGGCCTGGAGCAGCCGGGCCTGGCCCGCCTCCCCCACCTCGTTGAGGAGGAAGTGGCGGCTGTAGCGCTCGCGCTGGTCGGAGCTGAAGCTGGGCGGGACCACGTAGGGCAGCCCCTGGTCCTTCCAGCCGTTGAAGCCGCCCCGGAGGGAGGCCACGTCGCCGTAGCCCATCTCCCTCAGGGTCCGGGCCGCGAGCAGGGAGCGGACCCCGGAGGCGCAGTAGACCGCGATCGGCGCCGAGCGGTCCGGCAGCGCGCCCTCGACGCGCAGCTCGAGGAAGCCGCGGGGGATGTGGACGGCGCCGGCCAGGAGTCCCTGGGCCACCTCCTCGGGCTCCCGGACGTCGATCACCTGGGGCCCCCGCCCCGCCTGCTGCCGCTCGCGCAGCTCCTGCGCGGAGATCTCGGGCACGTCCCGGCGCGCCTGGTCGAGGAGCTCACGCGAACTCAGCGTCATCTGGCCACTCCCGCTGCGAAGAAAATCCGACCCGAAACAAGGATAACCGAAGCCGGGATCGTCCTCAGACCGGGATCCGCCTCATGGCGCCGCCCAGCACGTGCACGTGCAGGTGGGGCACGGTCTGGCCCCCGGCCGCGCCGACGCTGACGTAGAAGCGGTAGCCGTCGGCGTGGCCCAGCTCGCGGGCCACCTGGTTGGCCACCTGGGCCAGCGTCAGCCAGAGCCCGGCGTGCTCCTCCCCGAGGTCACGGAGGTCCTGGATGTGGATCTCGGGAACGACCAGGACGTGGGTGTCGGCGACGGGGTGGATGTCCCTGAACCCGACCACCCCCCGGCCCCGGTAGACGAAGTCCGCCGGGAGCTCGCCGGCGATGATCCGGCAGAAGACGCACTCCTGGGCCATCCCGGCATCATAGGGACGCCGGAGAGGGGTGCCGGGCCCTGCGCTAGCCCCCGGTCTCGATGTCGATCCCGGACCCGGCCAGGTTGGCGAAGTCGTCGTCGACCAGGACCACGTCCCGGCCGGCCCGGTCCAGGATGCTGGCCGCGATCGAGGCCCGGTAGCCGGCCGCGCAGTGGACCCAGGTGCTGCGCCGGGGCAGCTCGGAGAGCCTCCGCTCCAGCTCCGGGAGGTGGATGTTGATGGCCCCCCTGATGTGCCCCGCCCGCCACTCGTCGGGACGCCTGGCGTCGAGCACCTGGATCTCGCCTGAAGGCCACTCCCGGGCCAGCTGGCGGAAGTCGGTGACCCGGTAGGACGAGCCACCCAGCCGCCGCTCCAGCTCGGTGAGCGGCCGCGGACACCAGGCCTCCAGCCGCTCCACCCCGATCCGGGCCAGGTCCCGGCGGGCGCGCTCCACCGGCCCCGGCTCCGCGCCCAGCAGGGTCAGCGGCGCGCCCCAGGGCACGACCCAGCCGACATAGGTGGCCAGCAGCATCCCGGTGGGGAAGTTCACCGTCCCGGCCACGTGGTCGGCGGCGAATTCCGGGCGCGGGCGGAGGTCCAGGACCCACTCCCCACCCGCGATCCGCCGCCCGACCTCCTCCACGCCCACCTCGGGCGGGAGGCTGAGATCGATGGGGCCGGCGCCGGCGCGGTTGAGGCCGCCCATCTCGGCGTAGTAGCTGGGGTAGAGGGTGTAGCCGCCCAGCAGCCGGCGCACGAAGCCCTCCTCGTCGTCGTCCTCCAGGGCCGGGTTGACGCCCCGCTCCCGGCCGATGCTCTGGGCTCCCTCGACATCGGAGGAGCCGCTCCCCCCGGAGCTGCAGAAGCTGCCGAAGCCGTGGGTCGGGTAGAGGTCGGTGGCGTCGGGGAGCTGGGCCAGGCGGCGGGCCGAGCGGTGCTGCGCGTGGGCCAGCTCCTCGGTGGCCGCCGGGGAGATGAGATCGGTTCGCCCGACGGCGCCGTAGAGCAGCGAGCCGCCGCTGAACACGGCCCGGGGCCGGCCCTCCAGGGAGAGCAGGAAGGAGAGGTGGTTGGGCGTGTGCCCGGGCGTGGCCAGCGCCTCCAGGACCATGGAGCCGACCCGCAGCCGCTCCCCGTCGGCCACCGGCCGGCGCTCGAAGCCCACCTCCTCCTGGGCCGCGACCAGGTAGCTGGCCCCCACCTCCCGGGCCAGCTCCAGGCCGCCGGAGACGTAGTCGTTGTGGATGTGGGTCTCGGCCACGCAGCGGATGTCGACGCCCGCCTCCTGGGCCGCGCGCAGCACCCGGTCGATGTCCCGCTGGGGGTCCACCACCACCGCCTCGCGGCCATCGTGGGCGAGGTAGGAGCGGTCGCCCAACTCGGGCGTCTCGACGGTCTGGATCTGGAGCAATTCAGCTTCTCCCGTGCGCTTCGGGGCCGAGCCGGCGAGGGCAGTTTCGCAGACGATCCCGGGGTCGGCCTGGGAGGAGGCTGAGGATCTGCTCACCGACCTCTCCGGGCCGGGGCCGCCGCGCCGATACTTGGCGGGCGGGCGGGGTACGGGAGTGGAGGTGTGCCAGGTGGACTCCGGCGGCGCGTCCAACCTCGTCGACCTCACCCCGCTGCTGCGGCAGCTGAGGTCGGAGCTCCAGGCTCGGGCCCAGCGCCGCCGGCGCCCCTTCCGCCTCGGCCTGGTGCGCGAGCAGGACAACGTCGCCGGCGCCTCCTTCGCCCGCTCCCTGGAGCGGGAGGCGGACCCGGCCGCGGTCGAGTTGACCCACCGGACCGTCCCCGGGGGAGACCCCGAGGCCACCCTGACCGCCCTCGACTCCCTGGTGGTGGACCCCACCGTGGACGGCGTGGTGGTGATCCAGCCGGTGCGCTCCCTGGCCCGCGAGGTGGTGGCCGCCCACCTCCCCCCGAGCAAGGACGTGGAGGCGGTCACGCCCGCCGCCCTGGCCGCCGCCGCCGAGGGCAGGCGGCGGGGCACGCCCGTGGCCGAGGCCTGCCACGCGACCCTGGTCCACCTCGGCGTCGACTGCCCCAGCAGCCGCTTCCTGGTCGTCGGCCACGGCGCCACCGGGGGCCGGCCCATCGCCCAGCGGCTGCTCGCCACCGGGGCCCAGGTCTCGGTGGTCCAGAGCGACATCGCAGCCGTGAGCGAGCTCCCCCCCTACGACGTCCTCATCTCGGCCGTGGGGAGCGCCGGCGTCCTGCCCCCCCAGGCCGTCCGGCCCGGGTCGACCGTACTCGACGTCGGCACCGCCCTGGTCGGGGGGCGGCTCCAGGGCGACCTCGGCCCCGAGGCGGCGGCGCGCGCGGGGCGCGTCACCCCGGTGCCGGGCGGCGTCGGCCGCATCACCGCCATCTCCGCCCTCCTCTCCCTCACCGAGCTCGGGGACCAGCAGCCGGGGCCGGTGGCCTCCTGGTCGCTGCTGGAGACGGTGGCCCGGATGCTCTCCCCGCGCGACGCCGCCGGGGGCGCCGCCGCCGCCGCCGTCACGGGCGCCCTGGCGGCCGCGCTGGACGGGCTCTGCCGGATGCACAGCCCGAGCCCGGAGATCTCGGAGTCGGGGCGGGCCGCGGTCGCGCTCCTGCTCGCCGCGGACCACGACCGGCTCGCCTTCGGCGAGTACCAGGCGGCCCGCCGGCAGCCGGACCCGGCCCTCCTGGAGGCGGCCCGGGAACGGGCCCTGGCCACGCCCTCCGAGATCGCGGGGCTGCTCCGGGTCCTGGAGCAGCGGCTCGGCGAGCTGCGCACCAGCAGCTCCCTGGACCTGGACCGCCGCCTGGCCCTGGCCCTGGCGGTGGCGGCGAGGGAGGCGGTGCTGCGCCTGCAGGAGGAGTTCTCCAGCCAGCCCCGCTGAGCTAGCTGGGCTAGGGGACGAGCACGGCAGCGCCCTCTATCCGGTCCCCCTCCAGTCGCTCCAGGGCGACGTTGGCGTCGGCCAGCGGGAAGCGCTCGGTCCGGGTCCGGATGGGGATCGACTGGGCCAGGCGGAGGAACTCCTCGCTGTCCCGGCGGGTGAAGTTGGCGACGCTCATGAGGCGCCGCTCCCAGTACAGCATCCGGTAGTCGAAGCCGGGCACGCCGTCGAGGTGGATGGCGTTGACGACGCAGGTGCCGCCCCGCTCCAGGCTCCGCAGCGCGTCCACCACCACCGCCCCCGCCGGGGCGAACGTGATGGCGCCCCGGAGCGGCGCCGGCGGGTCCTCTCCGGGGGCGCCGACCCAGGCCGCGCCGAGCGCCCGCGCACGCTCCCGGCCGGCCCGGTCGCGGCTCACCACGAAGACCTGGCAGCCCTGCGCCAGGGCCAGCTGGGCCACCTGGAGGGCCGAGGCGCCGAAGCCGTAGAGGCCGAGCCGCTGCCCCTCCCCGACCCCCGCCAGGCGGAAGGCGCGGTAGCCGATGATGCCGCCGCAGAGGAGGGGGGCCAGGGCGACCGGGTCGGCGTCCCCGTCCAGGGGCCGGGCGAAGTCGGCCCGGACCACGACCTCGGTGGCGAAGCCGCCGTCGCGGTCCCAGCCGGTGAAGGCCGCCCCGGGGCAGAGGTTCTCCTGGCCGGCGCGGCAGAGGTCGCACTCGCCGCAGGTGGAGCCCAGCCAGCCCACCCCCAGGCGGCGGCCCCGGAGCCCGGCGTCGACGCCCTCGCCCAGCTCCTCCACCCGACCCACGATCTGGTGCCCGGGGACGGTGCCGGGCCGCTTGGCGGCCAGGTCTCCGGAGCTGATCTGGAGGTCGGTGCGGCAGACGGCGCAGGCCTCGACCCGGAGCCGCACCTCCCCCGCGGCCGGCTCGGGCTGGGCGCGCTCCACCAGCTTCAGGGGATGGCTCGCGGCCGGGCCCGGCGCCGTCAGTTCCATGGCCAGCACGATCACGGCCATTGTCCCCTCCGCCGTCACCCGGGCGAGGGGCCACTACGCTTCAGGGGTGCGCTGGTCAGAGCTGGTGGCGGACGCCGGCATCGGGCCCCTGCCCCCGGGCGCGCCCGACGCTGAGGTGACCCGGATCGCCTACGACTCCCGCCAGGCGGGGGCGGGGGCGGTCTTCGTGGCCGTGCCCGGCGCCCACCGTGACGGGCACCAGTTCGTCCCCGAGGCGCTCGCCCAGGGGGCCCTGGGGGCGGTGGTGGAGAGCCCGGTGGAGGGCGTCGAGCCGCGGCTGCAGCTGCGGGTGATGGACTCCCGCCTGGCCCTGGCCGCGCTCGCCGCCAGCCTCAGCCGACACCCCTCGGCCGAGGTGCCGGTGGTGGGCGTCACCGGCACCGACGGCAAGACCACCACCACCACGCTGCTCCAGGGGGCGCTGAACTCGGCCCTGGGCCGGGCCGGCAGCCTCAGCACGGTCGACTTCCGCATCGGGGACACGGTCGAGCCCAACCTCTCGCGCCAGACCACGCTGGAGGCTCCCGAGCTCCAGGCCCGGCTGCGGCAGATGGTCGACGCCGGCTGCCGGGCCGTGGTGGTGGAGGCGACCTCCCACGGGCTGGCCCTGGGCCGGCTCGACCACCTCCGCTTCGCCGGCGCCGTCTATACCAACATCACCCACGAGCACCTCGACTTCCACGGCACCTGGGAGGCCTACTTCGAGGCC